>JBAZQN010000002.1 GCA_041645165.1 Patescibacteria group bacterium
AGGAGATGAAAAAAGCAAAGGCCGCCTTATTTGAGAAATTGAGAAAAAACTTTTAACGCGCTATTGAAAATCACAGTCCCTGGTGACTATTGATTTGGGGCTCATTCCTTGACTGGAAAATACTCATTTAGGTCGCACAGGAACGTTTGCCCACCGCGAGCGGAACATAAAAAACACGGTGAGCGAGAGCGGCACCATGAATAGCGAGTAAGGAAATGTCGCCCCTGCGAGTATGGGAATGATAATACGGATGAGAAAACGAGGGATGGGAAGCAAGGCGGCGAGAAAATATGCAGGCGCCCTGCCGAGATAATGGCGCGCCGCGCTCACCATGAGGTACCCCAAAAAGAAATCACCGATACCGAGCATATATTCACCAACCGTGACAAGACCATTATACGCGAACGACTCATCGCTAAAGAGTGACGGCAGAGTGACAATAGAGATATTATAGGTGTCGATGAGTGCAAACACTACCAAAATAATAAAAAAGAGAGGAAGCGACAATGAGAACCGGCGGAATACTATTGGTCCAACCCACAAGATTGAAACCGCCATAAATATATTCTGCAGTAATGAATAGGGGAATATAAGTGTCACTATAAGCAGTATAAACGCTATTAAAATTCCCAGGATGAATCGAGGTAATAACGGGCGTAAACGAACTACAAGTACTATGAACAGAGCAGCGGAGAAGGTGAAGAAAATAATATAGAAAAGCTGGAGGAGATAGGGCGAAGCGCGATGGAGGATGAGAAACGAAATAATAAGAGCTATGGCAGCAGTGACCGTCGCAACAAAGCCAACGACCCTTTGCGAAACTGTCACTACCCTGCCTCGTTGGAGAAATGAGAGGTCAAGGTGTGAATACAGCCATACTTCGGCTGCGAGACAAACGCTGAAAAATAAAGAGAGAAGGAATGAATCAATAATCATGGTGAATACGGTTATCTCTTCGCCATCGTCTTGCTTAAAATTATCTATATCTTCTGTTACTTATGTAACATAAATAATCATTCAGATAATTCTTTATCCCTTCGCAATTGTTCTTGCCTGGAACCAGGAAAGCTCGTAAGCCTGGCGCATCGCGTCGGCAATCGGCCCGCTCTCAATGATCAGGCCCATCGCATCGAGATACGACATGAAAGCGACTTTATTATTGTAGATGTTGATTTCAATTTGCGGATTATACATGTCAGTGGGGAGCATCACGGTCTCACTCAATTCATCCTTGTCCCGCGACCGATGGAACATCCAGCGCGGGCTCTTGGGCGCGATCCTGCGCGCGCGTATGTTATGGTGCACGCGCTGCCGCAGATACTCATTGGGAAAGCCGGGTAAAAATTTAAAAATATTATCGGTATTGTATTCTAAAATCACTTGCGGCTTATCGGCTATAGTATCTTCATAGATCTGGCGAATGCCCTCCTCGCCCTCAAAAAATACCACCTTCGGCTTCACCTGGCTCTTGTTATACACGGCTTCCAATGAGGGGATCGCTCCCAAGAGTTCTTTATGATATTCGGCAAATCTTTCGGAGAGCTGTTTGGGTGCGAGTGCGATGTACCGCATTTTATTTCTCTCACTGGTGGTGTGCACAAATCCCTTACGCATGAGGTCTGAGAGCACCGAATACGCAGTGGTTCTCTTTATCTTCGCCTTTTTGGCAATATCCTGCGCCGATGATACCCCCGCCTCCAAAGAGGCAAGGTAGACCTTCGCCTCATTCTCGCTAAAGCCCATATTTTTCAATATATTTTCGATGTGCATAAGATAGGTACTACCTTGATAAAAATGACGACTTTTTCGTCGTCAATGACAATATAAATTGTACGCGCATGCTCATATGCTGTCAATAACTATATAAAACTATAGTATTGCATATGTTAATAATACGTGAATGTAAGCCAAATTATTGACATTATAATCGACAAATTTATAAATTTTTCGAGAAAGCGATAGAGTTACTTTATGAATACCGCGCCATTATCCACCCCTCAATTATTTTGGGAACAGCGAGCACAAGAAGGAAAAATTTATGGAGATGAACCAAGCTTTGGCTCCCGACAAGCACTCCATTATTTAAAGAAGGGCGATGAAGTGCTCGAGGTTGGGGGAGCTTACGGACGCAATAGTATTTACTTCACACAACACGGCATGCGTGTGACCAATATTGACTTGAGCAAAACCTGGATCCGCATGGCCGATAAAAACAAGGATAGTTTGCCGTTAATCAATAAATGTCAGGATATACGCACTGCGAAATTTAAAAAAACATTCGACGTCATCTTCAGCAACTTCGTACTCCACTTCTTTAATGATACGGAAGTGTTATTCGTTATGAAAAAATTGTACAAAGCACTCAAAGTTGGCGGACTGTTGATAAACTCATGGCTTAGCAGTAATGACATCTATGCTCACACGCGTTATAAAAATGGTCTGTACATACATTGCTATACCAAGGAAGAGTTGGATCGACTTCATGCGGAGCATGATTTCGAAATCATCAATATGTTTGAGACTATCGAACTAGAAAGAATAAATACCAACGACCGAAAAACATTCCTCTGGTTTACGGTCGCAAAGAAAGTCCATTAACATTTAAAATTTGGAGGTACTGATGCAAAAAACATGTGAACTAACTCAAACTTTCGGCGGAGCACGTCTGCTGGCTCCCCACAGGCTACCGGATGATCTCCTCATCCGGGTCGCGACTAACAATGTCGCTCGCGATCTCGCGCGAGATTCGAGCAAGTACAATCCTGTATGGGGATTCGTGGAGCGCGTGAGACAAAAAACCAACCTCACTATCGGTGGGTCAAATAAGGAACTGGATCGCCAACTATATGATCTGCTCGTTACCAATCCTGCGCCCTCCAACGGAGTGCTTCATACAATCTGTCTCATGACTTCTGGTAAGTGTAATTTATTCTGTGAGCAATGCTACACGGATCAAACCGCTCACCAAGGAGCCTGGCGGATTTATGAATCTGCAATCCGCGAAGCAAAGTCTTATGGTGCTCAAACCGTGTATATCGCCGGTGAAGGGGAACCGTTCCTCGATGATCACATCGGTAACATAATTCGGCTCGCCACAGAATTGGGGATGGATGTACTCATGTTCTCCAACGGACTTCAATTCTGTCATGAGACGGTGGGGTATCGCCGAATGAGGGCGAGAATTATGGAACGAGATGGAGAAGTAAGTGCACAAGAGTTCGTCCGGTGGCTGGCACAATACCCCGTGCATCTGTATCTCAAGATGCACTCGGCAAACCGGACCATTAACTCCCGTCTATGCGGTCTGATCGGGAGAAAATTCGACTACACATACGAAGTGGCCGAGTTCAATGGCCACCAGATGGATGTGCCAACCCCACTTCTGCGCCTGCCAGAATGGAAATTTCCCATTGAGCGATTGGGGTTTGATGCGATGGTGGTAAAGGAGAATGCGGATGAACTGTTAAATGTCGTCTGTCCATGGTCGCAATCCATGGGTTTAGCGTTGTATTGCGAACCTTTCATCCCATCCGGCCGCATTCTTGGTGATCCTTCCCCCACGCCAGAACAACTTAATGCCCTGCGGCAATCCGGATACCTTGTTCGACAAGATTGCACGTTGAATAAGTTAATTGGGAAAGTTGTGATTTGGAGTCGGGGCTTCGTGTCGCCAATCTTAGCTTTCACTTGGCAACAGCTAGCCGAGCGTCCTGCCCTCCTCTATGATCCCGAGCGGGGATTCATGGAACAACGTGATTATCATTCCTTGTTCCAAATCCTGCGCTACCAGGCGGGTTGCCCTTGCGCAATGGGCAACCAGAATTTGGAGCGTATGCTGGATGAATACGCTCCACGACAAAAAAGTGAAGCATAAAGCTTCACTCAAATACTACGAAAGACCTTGGTATTTCCTATCAAGGCTTTTCTGTTAAAACTAAAACATTAGGACTCCATCAGCAACTGCAATTATCTGATGCTTCGTCGCAGCCGGAACATTTGGGCTGGCAGTACGAACCGCCGCAAGAATGGTGGGAATCGTGCTCATCAGCCTCCGCGCCGCACATGGAACACTTCCACCCCTCTGCGGACACCCCGCAGGTAGTGCAGGTAAGGTCGTCCATAAAACAGTGAGTAAGAAATAATTTAATTAATGTGCCTTAAACGGCAAAGACAATTCCTCAAATGCGCCCATCTGCGACCGTAACCCATTGAACCAATTCCACCACCATGGCTGCGAACTAGGCGGAGAGGAAGGAGGCTCGCTTGGCGCGCTCGAAGCACCGGTTTGTACCTGCAATGCTTTTGCCACATCTATCAAACCCGATCCGTAATAGGCATCTTTGCCCTTGCTTCCCAAATCCTGCGCAGTTGATTCGAGCCGTGAACGCACCTCACTTGGGTTAATCACTCCTTTACTCATGAGGAGTGCCGCCGCGCCCGCGACATGCGGGGTTGCCATTGAGGTGCCTTGATAGAAATAATAACCAAACTGTGTGGAATTTCCTTGCGCGAAAGTTTGCTGGAGTACACCATCGCCATATCCATCCTTATTCTGATCAACATTAAGATCCCCGCCCGGCGCCACTAGATCAACAAATGATCCATAATTGGAATATCGCGCACGCTGTTTATCATACCGCACCGCGCCCACTGCAATCACATATTCATTATAGGCAGCAGGATACATATTGCGCTTCTTGCCGTCATTCCCCGCAGCTGCCACGATAGTTGCGCCCTTGCCGTACGCATAAGCGACGGCATTTTTCACTGTGTTGGATGTTGCCGTGGTACCGAGAGAAAGGTTTATAACCTTTGCGCCGTGATCTGCCGCCCAACGGATGCCGTCCGCCACATCCGCAAGCGTACCTGATCCGTTTGCGCCCAGCACTTTCACCGGCATGAGGCTTGCTTTAAAGGCGATCCCTGTTGTACCTATCATATTATTTGTCGTCTGCGCAATGGTGCCCGCCACATGCGTGCCGTGTCCCTCATCGTCATTGGGATGCGCGTCATCATTCATAAAATCATACCCTGCCACAAAGGTAGTACCCGCAAAATCGGGAGCCTGCTTAAATACTGTTCCTTTCACCGGATCAATATAATCCTCATACGCAATACCTGTATCTACTACCGCGACTACCACTCCTTCACCCTGTGCCATGTCCCAGGCCTGCTCCATCTTAATTTGTGGCATGTGCCATTGATATGAATAATATTGGTCGTTGGGAACCATGAGCGCATAGACCAATGCGTTAGGCTCCACATACTCGACGTCCGGCATCCTCTCAAGCAATTGTGCAAAGCGCTCGGCATTAAATCCTAGGGGCATTTCCACTCTTCGCATATCTCTGGCGGTATGGAGAGGGCGCTCTTTCAGAGCCCCTAACCTTGAACGCAAATCCTCAATGGCGCGCTCGCCGCTTCCCTCGTCTTTGAATTTCACAATGAATTCCTTCCCATCCCATCCATCCGCTTTAAGGAGTGTCCTGTGTTCAAATAGATCAACTGCTGCCTCGTCTGAAGCATAGCCAGACGAAGTGATTATAAGGACACATAATAGCGCCATTGTCAAAAATACATATTTTCTCATAGATTCCTCCCTTTTTGCCCGCCCTGGTTATCCCAAGGCCAGACTTAAAATACTGCGCTTTATGATTATAGCAATATAAAAAGCCCTGTTAAAGGGGTTGAGGAAACAACTGCTCACTTATACTAGAAGCAAAGGCATATCAAAGAAATAAAAGCACGCAAATTGCTTTGCGTGCGTGTAACGGATATGAAAATTATTCGTTCCAGGAACCTCGGCACCGGCCTACTTTCCCAGGACCGGGTTGGGTCCAAGTATCATCGGCGCTGATGCGTTTCACGGCTCTGTTCGGGATGGGAAGAGGTGGTTCCACATCGCTCGAGGCACCGAGATCTCTGAAACGAATAATCGGTAATAACCAAACGCTTCATGCATTTCACTGAAGTATCGCCTGTCCACTCTTTGGGAATCCGTCGTTCGACCGAATAGTACCGCTCGGCTTCACTCCTTACGGAGCTTCCACCTACGGCCTATACACCCGCTCATCTCGCGGAGGTCTGAATAATGAGTGTTAATCTTGGGGTGGGCTTCACGCTTAGATGCTTTCAGCGTTTATCCCGACTGAACGTCGCTACCCAGCGATGCCCTTGGTAGAACAGCTGGTACACAAGAGGTTCATCCTTCCCGGTCCTCTCGTACTAGGGAAGAATCCCCGCAACACTCAAGCGCCCACGACAGATAGGAGACCGAACTGTCTCCATGATGTTCCACTATTACTAGTGGCATAGACTATATCTTCATCCCAGTCCACTGACTGGGAGTCGGCGTATGATCAGAATATTGTTTATAGAATAGAAAATATGACTTCTGATCTCATCCGTTCCCTCTCGGTACTTGGAATCAGTCGTTACGGGGTCCAATTTACATTGAACTTCCCTCGGTATAGCCCCATCTACGTTCGGTCAAAATATAATAAATGGGATTCCACCGATATTAGCCGAATTTTACTACTACTTTATAGTAGTAGGTCGCAATAAATTTACGACGTTCTGAACCCAGCTCGCGTACCGCTTTAATTGGCGAACAGCCAAACCCTTGGGAGCTTCTGCACCCCCAGGATGCGATGAGCCGACATCGCTGTCGGATTCCATGATTTCTCATGGGGTAGACTATATCTTCATCTCGCCCCGGATCGTAGTCCACATAACGTGAACATAATCTCGGTGTACGTTGGCGAGCGTCGGCGTGTGATCCGACATAAGTCAGATCTCCCCTTTCGGGTCAGTCGTTACGGGGTCACCTGCCTAAGTTTTGCCATGCAAAATTTTGGCGGGGACTTCCCACGGTGTTGCCGGGTGATATAGGTTCAGGATACCACTTACGGGTTCACCGTTATAAGCCGAATTTTTGGTACAGGATCACTCTTGTAGCACCCCGATGTATTGAGGTGCCAAACCGGGTCGTCGATATGGGCTCTCGGACCCGATCAGCCTGTTATCCCCGGAGTAGCTTTTATCCGTTGATCTTCCGCGCTCCTATGAGCGACGGTCGGTTCACTATGTACTGCTTTCGCAACTGCGCGGGATGTACCCCTTGCAGTAAAGCTGGCATGTGGCATTGCCCTATCTTCCGGGTTTCCATTCCGGAATAGCCAACCTTAGTTAACGCCTCCGTTACCATTTAGGCAATTATGTTAACTTAATCTTATACTCCATCGATGGATGGATATGGGACCTGATAATATTGACAAACATTTCGATATCAGACGAAGGAATATAGAGTTGCGTACCCTCTCTCTGTTTTCTCAATGTGGTATTGACATGGAACTTCCTGCGCAACATGTCTTGAAGCCTTAGTAAGCTCGCCATGTCAAAACAATGAGTATTGATAATCCTTGCGCGATGAAACTTTGATTTCAAAGATCCGTCGTCCATAAACCAAACCGCCAGTGACAGAGGAGTAACAAGTTTTGCGATCATCTTTGGCACGATCTTTTTACGATCTGCGTAAAATTGCTGCCCATAAAACCGCAACGCGCCGCTGCTGATGGTCGAAAACCAACACTTTTCATGTACCTTTCCCGCCACTGTTTGCAGCTTTGACTGTGGTGGAGTGAGCACCATATTGCTCAACTGCTGATATAACCAATCCACATACTCTTTTTGGCGTATGGAATGCTCTACTTTGCATCGAAACGTTCTGCCATTGTTTTGAGTCTCCAGGTGTCCGTCGCCTAATAACAGACCAACAATAATTTCTCTTTGCCGGTCCGTCAAACGCACAGACTCTGAAAGACTCTTGATGATTTTGTTATTCATAGATTAAGTGTCTCTTAACATGAAAGAGACTCTGCGCGTCGCCGCGCAGTTCAGACTATATCATCATCCCAAAAAATCTTAGGATGCCGAGCGTGTAGTCGTTGAGGTTTAAATTGATAATTGAAATTGGTTTTTACATTAAATTATCAATCTTCTTACCTGCTGATTGTCCGCAGACAAACATTTTTACTAATCATCATTAGTAGTTTGCCATACTCGGATATCCCAGCATATAGCTCGATATTGCGCCCGGCATTGCTGCCGAGCCGCCCCTGAAGATCCCTCTCCAATAATAACATCGGAGTGTAACGGAATGTGGATCTTCGTTAAGGCAACCGCCCCAGTTAAACTACCCACCAGCTACTGTCCTCACATTCCGGATTCACGGAACGAAGTGAGATCTAAAAAAGAACCAGGGTGGTATCTCACTGGCGGTCCGACTTGCGTCGGACCTCCCACCTATGCTGAACAGGTTGATCTTTAGCTCAATAGCAAGTTGTAGTAAAGCTTCACGGGGTCTTTTCGTCTAGCCGTGGGTAGGAGGCATCTTCACCTCCCCTGCAATTTCGCCGAGTCCCTCGTTAAGACAGTCCTCAAATCGTTATGCCATTCGTGCACGTCGGAACTCACCCGACAAGGAATTTCGCTTATCCTGTTACCCTCCAAAGATGGAGGAGTAGGTCATTTCTGCCTACTTCTCACGGTCGCCCGTTGAGATCGGACTATATCTTCCCTGAACCCTGCGTGGTTCATGGGTCTAGCGTATAGTCTCTGAGGATTACCACTACTACTCACCACTTTCCTTAACATCGAAAACATGCTTTTTGACCCAATCTTCACGAATACGTTTCTTTGCTTCCTCATCCTCAGCCGCTTGCAGATCATTTGAAAGCTCTTCTAAAAGCTTCCCTGGATGTTCAGTGCGGGTTATAACTACATCAAATTCCATTTCATCGTATTCGTCGGCAAGCAATTCTCGCGCTTGAGCACGCCAACTCTCTCTCTCCAAATTATCCATTTCTTCTATGTTCATAGTGTGGTCCTTTCCTGCTGGTTGTCTGCACTTGAAACATTATGACTTAAGTACGACCTTTTCTTAATTGTACTCAAGTAGCCCAAGATACTCCAGATATTCCAGCATATAGCTAGATTTTACTAAGGCAACAAAATTCACCTTAGGACGATTTGTTGATGTTAACTCATAGTTTCCTATGAGACCGGACTATATCATCATCAGTACGTCTCAATGATACTGAAGTCTAGCGTATAGTCTCTGAGGATTCTCCATTCGAGGAGCCTTTCCTGCTGATTGCCCAATCCGACAATTTTTCAAACCATTCAGCATATCCTTTCGGATTACTGTTGAGGTATTGTCGGCTCTTAGGGTGTTCCAGCATATAGCTAGATTTATTGAGATAACTACAATCGTCACTCATAGTTATCGCCGGCGTTCATCAGCGCTTCGGTTCAAAGCTACGTTACGCCTTGCGGCGTAATTTCACCTCTCCCCTTAACGTTCTGACACTGGCCAGGCATCAGCCCCTATACGTCGCCTTGCGGCTTGAAGCAGGGACTTGTGTTTTTGGTAAACAGTCGCTTGAGGTCATTCACTGCGCCCCCGATAAATCGGGGGAGGCCTTATTCCAAAGTTACGGCCACTGAATTGCCGAGTTCCTAAACGAGGGTTCTCTCGTCCACCTTGAGCACGCTTATGCTCGCCCACCTGTGTCGGTTTGCGGTACGGACCTGCCTATACTTAACGCATGGTACCTTTTCCCGGCACCTTATTACGGAAGTTCACGCTGCCCGAAGGCTTTGTTTCCAGTCATCCCGATAAATCGGGACAACAACCTACATAACCAAAGCAGGATCCCACACTAAGATGCGTCAGTACAATACAAATATAGACAGGGGGCTGGAATATTAACCAGCTTTTCCATCGGCTACGCCTGTCGGCCTCGCCTTAGGCCCGCCTCACCCCCGACCGATCATCGTTGTCGGGGAACCCTTAGGCTTGCGGTGGGAAGGATTCTCACCTTCCTTCCTGCTACTTATGCCAACATTCTCACTCCCGTACGCTCCACCAGCCCTCACGGGTCTGACTTTACGGCATACGGGACGCTCCTCTACCACGCTGCCAGTGCAAAGCACTGACAGGTCTGCACATTCGGTACCAAGCTTAGCCCCGGTACATTTTCGGTGCATAGCGACTTGACTAGTGAGCTGTTACGCTATCTTGAAAGGATGGCTGCTTCTAAGCCAACCTCCTAGTTGTCGAAGTCACTACACTCCCTTTTACACTTAGCTTGGATTTAGGGACCTTATATCGCAGTCGTGGGCTCTTCCCCTTGTGACCAATGGAGCTTCGCCCCCATAGTCTGACTCCCCCTATCATGCCGGCCGGTATTCGGAGTTTGGTTGGCTCGACTAGGCTTGCGCCATGCCGAGCCATTCAGTAGCTCTACCCCCGGACGGTTTATAGAGAGGCTAGCCCTTAAGCTATTTCGAGGAGAACCAGCTATTCCCGAGTTCGATTGGAATTTCACCCCTAGTCACAGATCATCCCCCAGTTTTGCACGGCTGGTGGGTTCGGGCCTCCCCCCGTATTTCTACGTGGTTCACCCTGTCCATGACTAGATCACCCGGCTTCGGGTCTTGTCTACGGTGCCATAACGGCTGTTGAAGCCTCGCTTTCACTATGCCTTCTCCCGATTGATCGGGATTCGACAAGCAGCGCAGACAAACTCGTTGGCTCATTCTTCAATAGGCACGCCATAACCCACCTAAATTTCCTTACGGAAATTTCGGCGGGCGTTGACTCCTTGTAAGCACATGGTTTCAGATACTATTTCATCGCCCTCCCGGGCTGCTTTTCACCATTCCCTCACGGTACTTGTTCACTATCGATTACGGAGCGTATTTAGCCTTAGGCCATAGTCGGCCCTGGTTCCGCCGGGATTTCACGGGTCCCGACGTACTTAAGAACAATTCTAAGGAGCACAAAACCCCTTTCGCGTACGGGGCTCTCACCCACTCTGGCTCCCGTATTCCACGGGATTCCACTAGGGAAGTCTTGTAGATAGGCTCCTCCCGGATTTACAAGCTCCGGTATAGATTTGTCTTACAACCCTGTGTAAGCATAAGGCCTTGTAAGCCGTCCACACTCTTCATCCCTTACTCCTTGCGGAGCAAGAGAATTATAGCATGGGAACCTCTACAGTTTAGGCTGTTCCCTTTTCGCTCGCCGCTACTAAGGGAATCACTATAGACGCTAGTTCACGCTAATGCCGACGCGAGTTTACGCAAATTGCGTTAACTAGCGTACATGTCGCGTAAACTAGCATCTACGTATATTTTTTTCTTTTCCTCCGGTTACTGAGATGTTTCACTTCACCGGGTGCGCTTCCTTGCCCTATATATTCAGACAAGGATCTCCGACGTTATGAGCGCCGGAGGGGTTCCCCCATTCGGAGATCCCCGGATCAAAGGTTGCTTGCCACCTCCCCGAGGCTTATCGCAGGCTGCTACGTCCTTCATCGCCGCTCGCGTATCGAGGCATCCACCATGTGCCCTTCTCATGACGGATTCCCAAAGAGTATTCAGGTATGCTCTTTGGGAATATTTTGAATTGACGAGAGATACTTCATTTCTCTTTTTGCGAAATGCAATTTTAAATTGACGCTTGTTTATTACCTCTCAATTGTCAATGAACGCGCACGCCATCTTCTACAGTATTCTTCTCCCAGGCAGTGCGTCTTCTTATAAGAAATGGCACACCGCCTTGCAGAAGAATAAGATCAATTATGTATTTGTTTAAAAAATAAAAAGTATTAAAAAACCGCTTTGTCTCAAAGCGGTCGCACACATAACCTCACACGAGCCTTTAGCCGCTTGAGACGTTAACTATTACCTGATATGCATTCATAAAAATCTTCACTTATCAATAAAATTAGGCTAACATTAGTGCCTATTTATTAATTATAGCGTGGAAAACTGAAATTGAATAGCTCAAATCATGTTTAGTATAACCTTGAATTGCTTCCCTGTCAACAAATACCCCGCCTTGGTAGGCGGGGTATTGCTTAATATTAATAATGCCGTTCGCAACGGTCCCTTTAAGGACCTGCTACTTTCATCACTCCTATCTCCGCACTGGCAACCGCAGTGCTATTTTCATACACTACCGATGATGGCGCCGTCACGATAAATTCAGTCCGCAGGTTATTTTGAGTGAATGAGGAAGAAGAGAGCGCTCTCTTTTTGCCGCCCTCGACGTAATAGTAGGTGGTAGGCGCGCTTGTATATTTGATCACCGTACCTGCCGGATACTGCGTCGCGGTGAGCTTATTGGCTACTGCATTTGTTGACTGATAATTGATGAAGAAGGGGTCAGCAACATCCACAATCTTCTTCGCCCATGCAGCGCCGTACAACGACATGGCAATCTCTTCCGTGGGGATCCAGCGCAACACACCCCCAGGCTCTACCGCATACGTTTTTGGATCAGTGGTGATTTTAATGAGGTACGTCCCCGGCCGCATTGTCACGTTTGCCTTGATGGGATACGATTGGAGTTCGTCCCGTGTAACTTCTTTCACCCCAGAAAAATCCGCATACCATGATTTAAAGGTTACCTCGTTGGGAAATACATATCGCTTCAGATCGCTGCCAAGATAATACACGCTTCGGCAAGAATCATTGACGGCCGCACCCGCGACGCAGGTAAGTTTTATTAAATCACCGGGATTCGCCACCGTCGTCTTGTCTCCTACGATAACAAAAAGGGTAAGATGGGTAACCTGTGCGGTAATGGTATTCGTGGCAGTATTCAAGGTGCCCGCTACTTCAACCCATTTCTTCGCAGTCGCATCCCAGTATTGCAGCTTGAGGCTTGATTCTTTGAGCCCTTTGACCATCTCCTCGGTGTATTGGAACGTGAGCGTGACCGGTTTGCTGAAAGTGGTTACCGCGCTGGTGCCCACCGTGACTGCGATCTCATACGCTTGCCCCCCTACGGCGCCTTGCGCACTCGTAAGGGACGAATAAGTGGCAGTGGGGGTAATACTGACGTCGGCAGTACCTGATACTGCGCCGCTGGGCAGTGTCACGCTTGCGGAGTTATCAGAGAGCGCTACCATTCCGCCGGTTGCTCCCGTAACTTGTTTTGTGGCTGCGGCGGCAAGCGCAGAGGGAGCGCCCTCATACTGCTGGGTATTGGTTGACTCGGTGCCGGTTTTGCTCACCGCAACGACTGTATAGTAATACGTCTTTCCTTTTGTTAATCCCGTATTAGTATATGAAGCACCAGTTTGCGCGTCCGGAAGAGCAGTACCTTTTTGCCCTTTTACTTCTGAACGGTAAATACGGATGAATGAAAATTCAGTATTGGTGGGCTTTGTCCACGATACCTTCAGTGACGTGCTGGTTTTAAGATCAGAAACGCTTATACTTGTGGGTGCGGCCTGTGTGGTGACGGTAGCTGCTCCACCACCACCACCTCCTCCTGAACCAGTAGATCCGGTACACATCACACTGGTTGAAGGCGTTAAAGTAACAGTGCCAACAGTAGATAAGGTAATCTGCGAAGTGGTTCCGCTGCTTACGCAAGTTGCGGCAGCACTGTCGGGGTTATCGACAAGATCTCTGCCATTCGCTGACTGCACTATCACTAACTGACCGCTTAAAAGCGTGAACTGGACATTGCCGGAATTCACGGTCATCGAATCGGCCGTGCCGCCTGAAATCACGGTAAGATTGATGCCAAGGTCAGGGATGTTGACGGTGGTATTCTCGCTGAAATTGAGCTCCTGTGCGGCGGCAGGATATCCGACCACAAGCGCCAGAAGCATTGTGATGATGCCAATAGTGAATCGTTTCATAGGTAAAGTACTATTAGCTTTAATACCTTATTTCAGGCACTGATCATTGGCGCTGCATACGAGAGAAGTGCCGTCGACGTAACAATACACCCATGCATCTGCGTCCACGTCGCGAAGCTTCAGACAAGCGGCAGTATCAGCGTCACCTATTTCAAGAGTAGAGGTCGCGGTACTATTCCCGTCGCCGACTGTGTAGTTGCCCGTAGAGGTCGCATTACCTGTCATCGTGGTGCCGCCCGTGGAGGTACTGTCTACCTTAAGCACGTCTACCCCTGACCCGTTCTCGACCTGAAATGCCGTGGTGGAAGAAACATTGAAGAGCGCGCCGTCGGTCGAGTAGATATCGCCAGTAAGGGTTGAGGAACCGGTCACGGTCACTCCTGCGGTCGCGGTATTCACTTTAAACACCGATACCCCTGATCCGTTCTGCACCTCAAGGGCGGTGGTGGAGGACACATTGAACAATGCGCCGTCAGTTGAGTAGATATCAGCGGCTAATGTGGTATTGCCTGTCACATACAACTTATCATCAATCTCCACATCATCCTGCACGTACAGATCACCGCCGGTGTAGCTAAGGAAGTTAGCCGTGCCGGCTGCGCCGATCCAATGATAGACGGTAGTGGTCGCATTGCCAGTCATCACCACACCGCCATTGGTGGTGTCAACTTTAAGTATATTCGTCCCTGAACCATTCTGGACCAAAAGTGCAGTAGTCGAGGCAACGTTAAACAAAGCGCCGTCGGTTGAGTAAATATCCGCTGCATGGGTAGAAACTCCGTCAACCGTGAGCGTGCCGTTCGCCTGAATATTGCCGTCAGTGGAAAGGGTAACCCCGGTACTGCCGTAACCTCCGCCAGCGGTGAATGCGCCTGATACACTCGAAATGGCGGGATAGAAAGTACCGTCAACTTCTAAATCACCCTGGATATACACGTCTCCGCTTGCTAAATCAACATTATCCGCAGTGCCCGCAGCCCCTACCCACAGCGCCACGGTGCTCGTCGCCTTTCCCGTAATTGTGACACCGGTATTCGTAGTATCAACTTTCAAGACATCCGTCCCAGAACCGTTTTCTACTTGGAAAGCAGTCGTGGATGCGACGTTGAAGAGCGCGCCGTCGGTGGAGTAAATATCGCCAGTAAGGGTTGAGGAACCGGTCACGGTCACTCCTGCGGTCGCGGTATTCACTTTAAACACCGATACCCCTGATCCGTTCTGCACCTCAAGGGCGGTGGTGGAGGACACATTGAAGAGCGCGCCGTCGGTGGAGTAGATATCCGCTGCATGAGTAGCAGCTCCTGTCACATACAATGCGCCGTCAATCTCCGCATCGTTTTGTACATAGAGTTCACCGCCGCTGTAGCCAAGATAATTCGCGGTGCCGCCGGAACCAATCCATTGATAGACCGTAGTAGTCGCTTGGCCGGTAATCACGACACCAGTATTCGTGGTATCAACTTTCAAAACATCCGTTCCAGAACCGTTTTCTACTTGGAACGCGGTCGTGGAGGCAACATTGAACAATGCGCCGTCAGTGGAGTAAATGTCGGCTGATAATGTCGTGGCGCCTGTAACAGCCATGGTTCCGGTAGTTGAGACATTGGTCCCAACAGTTGTTGCCGCGACTACTGCGAAAACCGCCGCGACAGATGCAATGGTCACGGTAGCAGCGGTACTTAATACGGTTCGGAGTCGAATATTTAACATAAGCCTTTCTTTAATAATAAAAAACGTGCCAAAGTGCACGCTCTTAATAATTCCCTTGTGAAGGGTTTAATAATAATGATTGAAGAGAGAATGTATTTCCCATTCGAGTGAGCATGCCCTCGAGAGGGATAGTAAAAATAAAAAACTTGTATAAAGTATACAATAAATTTTAGAAAATACAATACTGTGGATAACTCCTCAACCGTTATAATATAGCACTACACGCCCCCACACAGCAGATTACCCAACAAATGATCATCAATCAACGATAGATTATGATTACTACGTTAACCAAGAGGCACCCGCGGCCCCGATAAATAATTCGCGATAAAACGCACAATGCCACCTATACTCACGAACACGCTCACCATCATTATGAGCACCACCAATGCCATGATGGTTCGATAAGGGGTCCATTGCAGATATCCCATGATGCTCAATCCCACAGGCGCGAGCCAAAGTGTGGTGCCTATCACTTCTTTTTTCCCTAAGATATTAAACATACCAACCCTAAATCAAAATTCAAAATCCATAACTCAACCCTTCGACAAGCTCAGGGTGACAAATATATTGTCATGGTGAGTTGAGTCGAACCATGACTTTTAATTTTTTCATTTCAATCACTTCGTCCCCCACGTCGTGGTATATCCGAATAAACGGAACCACGAATCAAAATAGCCAAAGATCTTGTGTACTGCCCTTCCGGTTACTACAGCGCCAAGGCGTCCGCGGAATATCATATAGATAAAAAATATATAACTACCAAACAATACGAACGAGAGCACCATCGAATACAACAACTCTGGAATCAGTAATGTGCGCATCGCCACATCAAGCCAATCCTTCCCTTTATCCAGCAATAATGTAATAACGAGCTGGGTAATATAAAAAACCACACTCATACCGATCGAAGTTGTCCGTATGACGGTAATGAGTGTCGATTCGCCATTGCCGCTCTGATGCCACACGAGCGACACCAAAATCGCACTCAAGAGCGCTAAGGTAAGCATATGGGAAAGCACATCAGGCAAAACCGCGAGCATTTTCCGCCAATGGCTCTCTACGACCCTCAATCCCCCGTACTGCCAACGGACGCGCTGGCGCCATAATTGGCCAAAGGTAGAAGGAACCACCGTCCCTGCAATTGCAGCATCCGCAAGCGCCACATGATACCCGCGCGATTTCATCCTCACCGTCAGATCATAATCTTCCAAGAGCTGTGATTGATCATACCCTTTCACTTCATTAATTAAAACCGTGCTTCTTATAAGAGAGGCAAGCCCGTGCATTATCAGAGGCCCCAAGAGGAATCCTCGATCAGCAACGCGTGCGACATTGAATCCTACGTACTCTAACCCTTGAAGGCGGGTGAAAATATTCTCATGCCGATTGCACACGCGCGCCTGGGTGCACACCGCGCCCAAATATTCAGAAGCATGGAGCGCCTGTATGAGCGAAGAAATCGCATTAACCGCTAACATGACATCATCATCGAGCACTAAAATGTCATGCGGTGGTCCTGGAGGATACCGAAGAGCGGCAAGCCCGCGATTCACCGCGCCTGCCCTCTTACTATTAGTCTTAAGATGAAGAAGAGTGAAATCTGCGCTGCGGCCGAGCACTGCCGCGATGTGTGAGAGGCTCGCAAAAAAATCTTCCTCGCCAGGAGGTGTTGCATCATCAACTACCACCACCTGCCGCACGCAAGGGTGAGAAAGGAGCGTGCGCACAAGCGCCTTTAATTCCTGCGGTGGTTTATAGGTGGGGATCACCGCGCTCACGAATACAGAAGCGGCCGAAGACGCACCTACAGAACCCGGCAATGACTTAGGGATAAAAAGATTCACCGGGTACTGCTTCAATGCCACTAAAGGCGCCTTAAATGACGGATCGAGCATGGGCATGGGGACAAAAAAACGGGCTTTTCATTGCCCTCCTTGAACAAAAGAGAGGCAATTCAGATCCCGGGATTTACCTCTCTGCGCTAGGATATTTTAGCACAAAACCACGCGCGCTGCCATACAACCCATGGCA
This sequence comes from Patescibacteria group bacterium, assembly GCA_041645165.1. Taxonomy (NCBI): domain Bacteria; species Patescibacteria group bacterium. The sequence continues at coordinate 17,469 of JBAZQN010000002.1, forward strand.
ACTGCTCATTGATTTTAGTACCCACACCCATACCTCCCCCTGCCGTAGGGGGAGGACAATAACATCAAAGTTCTCCCCCTGAAAGGGGGAGAGGCACAAGAGGGGGTTGCAATCATGATGATATACCTTCAATGCACGCGCGCAATCCTGTGTTATTCAAATTAATGATATTTCCGCCTCGTGGGTATGGGTATTATAGATGGCAACGCTTGGCGGTGTCATGGCGCTGCCTGGCAATTCCGCAAGCGTCCCCGAATTAATAAACAGAACGCTACCATGCCGTTCGATTCTTGCGCGGTGATCATGTCCCGCGCACACGCAATCATACTCCCCGCACTTGATAAGCGCTTCGGTGATTGCCGGCTGGTCGCCATGATATGCGGCAATCCGTTTCCCCTCAAGCGTAAGCGAGAAAAAGTTCCCGAATTCATATTCGCTGAGTCCGTGCTTCTCTTTGTACTGCAGATGGAGAAAAATGTCACCCGTGTTATTGCCAAAAAGAAACTTTACAGGACAGCGCAGATCCTTATAGAGCTGCAAGGTGAATGGCGATACGATATCGCCGCAATGGATGACGAGACCGACCTTGCGCTCAACGAAAAGCGCGACCGCCTTCTGGATGCGCGCGGTTTGGTCATGGGTGTCCGAAAGAATGCCGATGATCATATGGCGTAAATATTATTTAGAATAAAAAAATCTTTACTGAATTTGATTTCACTCCTCATTTCACATACGGCACACGTACACGAACGCGGGCGGGAAATTGTACAATTCAAATTTTAACACTACCTTGCCAAATACCTTTTTCACCTGCCTAAAACTGCGCAGGGAGTATTGATATTGTATATAAACGCCCTTGCGATGTAAGTGTGTAATTATTTCGGATAATAAACCCTCGAGCGCGGCGCGGTGGAAATGCGCAAGAGGCAGACTTGAAATGATGTAATCTGCTTTCTTGAATCCGTATTTCTTTAAATAGCGCCCGATGCGTTCTGCGCGATCGCACACCACAAAGACACGGGGATCAGTGATCGTGTGTTTCAGGTGTGCTGCTAATTCTTTATTTAGTTCAAAGACAATGAGCGTGGCATGAGGAGGTAGCAGTTTAAGAATATGCGTGGTGATCGCTCCCGTACCGCCGCCAAATTCCACCACGCACTTTGCGCGCGGCAAATGCACTCCTTCGAGCATGGTGCGCGCAAGAAACTGCGAACTCGGCACAAACGCCCCTATTTGATTAAAATTTTTCAGGCTATTTTTTAAAAAAAGAAGATATCCCATAGCGATAGCGCAAATATACCCCCGTACAAGTGGTGGGCGAGGAGGGAGTTGAACCCTCAATCTCTTGCGAGAACAAGGTCCTAAGCCTTGTGCGTATGCCAGTTCCGCCACTCGCCCATTATTATCCAACGGAGTACATTCACCAACCTACCCCGCATTGTGCTCTGCTCTAATGCGGGAATTCTCCCGGGTTTTCCGGTCTCACTCCGCTCGACATAGGAAAACCCCTCTCCGCAGTCGCACGCAAAGCAGTTTGCGTGCTTTTTCTGCTTCGAGCCACTCCGGGCTCCCTCACCACTGTAACAAAATAGACCATATTGCTCAAACTGGCAAAGAAACCTACACTAAAATCATGCATATTAAGGCGTCTATACCCCTTGCGCTTATCGCACTCTTCCTCCTGCTCTCCCCTCTACATGCCGAGAACGGTCATGTAGTAATTAATGAAATCAAAGTAGGAGGGGAAAAAGCGACTGACGAATTCATTGAACTCTATAACCCCACAGACGCGGATGTGAACCTCACGGGGTGGCGGCTGTCGAAAAAAACTGCCTCCGGGTCGCTCTCAAACCTGCTTACTGAATTCCCTTCTCTCACCCTTACGGCGCATGGTGTGGTGGTGATTGCCCATAATGACTACGCGGGAGCAATACCCAAAAGCATAGCCTACTCGACACAATCTTCCCTCACGGCCGACAACACCCTCATCCTCTACTCTGATAATGGCCATACCATCATGGACCTCGTGGGTATGGGGAGCGCGAGCGAAAGTGAAGGCAATGCCGCGCCTACGCCTGACCCCGGCATGAGCATCGAACGCAAGGGAGGTGTGGATACCAATAACAATGCAGCCGATTTTATTATACTCACCACACCCACCCCTCACCAATCCTTCATAGAATCGCCTGAATCAAATAATGAGAGTCAAGGTTCTGGAAATAACGGGGGATCACACGAAACTACATCCACCCCACAAGGAACCGCCTCGTCAGGTATACTTGTCACCTTCAGCGAAGTATTGCCAAACCCTGTAGGCGATGACACCGCGAGTGAGTGGATTGAATTGGTAAACCTCACCAATCAAGAAATCAATCTTGCTGATTGGGCAGTAGAGGATGCATCGGGCAAACATTATACGATTAAACAAAGTAGTGTCATTTCTTCAACTACCATTGCGCCAAAAGGCTACTTTCTCTTGCCACGCAACGCCACCAACATATCACTGAATAATACAGGCACGGAAATTTTAAGACTCCTTAATCCCAACGAACAAACAATCGTTTCAATAAGCTATACCGGCCCTGCACAGGAAGGCTCCGCGTGGGCGCGCGATAGTGACGGCAATTATCAATGGTCCGCCACGCCCACCCCGTCGGCATCTAACGTGATCACACGGCCAGAACAACGACCCCCCCCACCCCCCCTTACTAAGGGGGGGACAGAGGAGGGGTCTCCGCAAAGTAGCACCACATCTCCCACTCCTTCCACAACCTTAACTGTTGTCATCAACGAACTCCTCCCTAACCCCATAGGCGATGATACAACTGGTGAATGGATTGAACTAAAAAATGAAGGAGACGATGAAGCTAGTCTTGCCGGATTCATACTCTCCGACGCGAGTGGCGCATCCTACACATTTACCACTCAATCTAGCCCAATCCCACCTCACGGGCTCCTGCTCCTGCCGCGCGCACAAACCAAGATCGTGCTTAACAACGACGATGATACCATTTCCCTCAGTTACCAAGGACAAATGATAGCACAAGCCCAATACGGCAAAAGCGAAGAGGGTATATCGTTTGCCCGCGACAACCAAGGAAATTATGCATGGACCACTGCGCCCACACCTGGAAAGCCCAATATATTTTCCCTTCCTGCTGAAACCGAAGAAGAGCCTGAAGAAGAGGAAAAACCATTCAATGCGCAAACCGCTGTGGTAGCATCGCAGGATGATGAAGATACACAAAACGCGGATGCGCCAAGCAAACCAACAGAGCCTTCAATGAAGGGCATACGAAAAGTCGCAATTAAGGATATACGAAGTCTTCCACGCAACACGAACGTTACTATTGAGGGGGTTGTTATCGTCCCGCCCGGTGTTTTCGGACGCACGAGCATGTACCTGAATGGCATACAAATCTATTCGGTGGCAGTGCAATTCCCGGATTGCGCCGCAGGCGACCTTGTGGAAGTGCGGGGGTATGTGAGCATGAGCGGCAACGAAACGAGAATCACCGTACCTAAAACCGGATGGGTTAAAAAAATTGGCACGGGGGAATCACCGGAGCCTCTTTTGCTCACTGCGGCCGCATTGAGCGACGAACAGGAAGGTAGCCTTGTGCAAGTGGAAGGGGAACTGATTGAGAAAAAAAGCACGACCCTCTGGCTCGATGATGATACGGGGGAGGTACGCATAGTGCTTAAAAATACCACGGGCCTCCGGCCTGAAGATTTCACGGCAGGCGAACGCTACACAATCAAGGGTATTCTCTCAGAAACAAGTGCAGGTTACCGGGTGCTGCCGCGCGGCAAGGATGACACGGCCTCCCTGGGTACAGTGCAAGGAGCCTCCACACAAAAAGAAATGTCCACTTCAGGCGCCCGAAACACACAACCTCTCTACTACGTAGTGACCGCACTCGCGCTCATTGCCATTGCGCTTGGCGTGGGGGTAAGAAAATGGCGGGAACATAAAGGTATATCAACCCCATAATATTATGATTTCTCCTTTGTCATCAAAGCGTTCCTGCCCGGACTGCGGCCCTGTCCCTATTCACCACGCCTCATCTTTTTTCGCCGCACTCGCAGCTATTACGCTGACCCCCCTCTCCCACTATTGCTCTCCACTCCGCACATTGCTCAACCGTCTCGCACAGAGCACTCTACTACAAACGTATACCGTGAAACTTTTCAAATGTTTCACGCGCTTGGGGCTCGGCACCATTCATCTTGAGCCTCACCCCGACCTTACCCATCGCGCACATCTGCTTTGGGCAGAAGCTATCCGGCGAGGAATACACATATGGGAATTCCGTCCCCTCACACATAGCATCGAGCTCTTCATCGCAGAGCGCCATGCACAACGTGTGATCTTCAACAGTCTTCCTCGCCCCCCGCTGAGGGTGAATAATTTACACTGGATCGATGATAAACTGATAGTAAAACAGGCGCTCGCACGTTCATCTATTCCCGCCCCGCGCGGATATGCCGTGAGCACGCTCCGTGGAGTTGCGCGCGCTTTTGAGAGGCTCATCCCGCCGTTGGTGGCGAAACCGCGCTTGGGCTCGCGCGGACGCCATGCGCATGTGCAGATCCATACTCGCGAGCAATTAATCCGGGCCTTCCTCTCCGCGCGTAAGCTCTGCCCGTGGGTAATGGTGGAAGAGGAGCTTGAGGGTGACGTGCATCGCGCGCTCCTTGTGGGAGGAAAATTAATTGCGGTCGCGCGCCGGAACTACCCACAGGTGGCGGGAGACGGCACACGCACCATCCGGCAACTCGTAGACATCGAGAACGCCCAGCCCTACCGGGATGGCACCGTCTTCCATCCCATCCCCACCGACGGCGCCACTACCAGATATCTGAATGCCTGCCGCAGGGATTGGAGCGATATGCCAGCGGCAGGAGAAACGGTAATCCTTGACCGTGGAGTCATACGCGAACGCGGCGGATTAACCCACGACGTCACGGACGAGGCGAATACTGAAAATGTAAGGCTATTTGAACGAATCGCGCGCATTATTGGCGACCCCCTCATAGGGATAGACTTCATTATCAAGGACATGACCCGCCCATGGTTCGCACAAAAACGTTCGGGGGTCATTGAATTGAACGCGCTGCCCTACATAGACCTCCATCACTATTGTCTCAGCGGCACTCCTCGCAACGCCGCCGCGGCAATATGGGATATGATCTTCCCATAATAAATTTTGCAAAAATAATCAAATTTTATAGATTTATTGCATTGCATATAAAATTATGCTAAATTTATAGCATAATTTTATTTATGAAATCTGACAAAAAAATTATTGTAGCGCTCCTCTGCGGAGGGCCGTCGCTTGAAAGGGGTATATCACTGAATTCCGCGCGGTCGGTGCTTGACCATCTCAAAGGAGGGGATATTGACATCCTCCCCATTTATTTTGATTATAAAAAGCGCCCCTACCGCATTTCCCAATCCCAGCTCTATTCCAACACGCCCTCTGATTTCGATTTCAAATTGAAATATACGGCTAAACCTCTGGACGACGGGGCATTCGCGAGGTTATTGCGTCGCGCGGACATAGTATTCCCGGTGATGCACGGGCCATTTGGCGAAGACGGCGGGATACAACGAATTTTGGAAAAAAATGATATTCCTTTTATCGGGTCGTCCGCTGACTCGTGCAAGCTCCTGTTCGACAAATATGACGCGAACGAATACATCCGCGCCCATGGATTCCATGCGCTCCCTTCGGTGGTACTAAAAATATACCACCACGACCACAAAAATATCATTGATGCATTTTTCAAGAAACACCATATCAGCCGCGCTATCGTCAAACCCGCAAGCGGGGGGTCAAGTATTGGGGTTTTCTCCGTACAGACCCCTGCACAAGCGCTCGATCGGGTCCGGCATCTTTTTTCTTGCCGCTTCGACACGCGAGTGGTAATCGAACCGTTCGCCATGGGGCGCGAATTCACCGTCATCATCCTCCAAAATCGCTTCGACATGCCAGTCGCGATAATCCCCACGGAAATAGAGGCTGATTATACCCACCATCAAATTTTTGATTTCAGGAAAAAATACCTACCCACACGCCAAGTCACCTATCATTGTCCGCCCCGCTTTTCGGATGAAACCATAGACCGCATCCAAGTGCAGGCAGAGCAGCTTTTCACCCTCTTTCATATGCGCGACTTTGCCCGCTTCGACGGTTGGGCGCTCAAGGATGGCAATATCTGGTTTTCGGATTTCAACCCAGTGAGCGGCATGGAGCAAAACAGTTTCCTTTTCCAGCAAGCAAGTCGCATCGGGCTTTCGCACCGCGGCGCATTGCGCGCGCTCGTCAGCCATGCGTGCCAACGGTACGAAATTCCCTTCCCCTCATCCGCTGACGATGAGAACACACACCGCGAGCGCCGCAAGCCGGTCCATATACTCTTTGGAGGAGAAACCTCCGAACGGCAAGTCTCTCTCATGAGCGGCACCAACGTGTGGCTGAAACTCAGGCGCTCTCACCGCTACTATCCTGTACCATTTATCCTTGATGAAAAACAAAGAGTGTGGAGGCTGCCCTATACGTATACCCTCAACCATACCGTGGAGGAGATAATTGACAATTGCGTACGGGCCGCACAAGACCATACGCGCCTTTCCCACTTTGAACGGCGTGCGCGCTTGCGTCTCGGGTTCCGTCCGCATGAGGCGGAAGAGTTGAGCTTTATCCCAAGGCCCGTACCGCTCAATGAATTTATTAAAAATACCCCTTTCGTCTTCATCGCGCTCCATGGCGGCTTTGGTGAAGATGGTACGCTCCAAGCTATGCTGGACAAGACCCATGTACCGTATAACGGTTCCGGTACGGGCGTTTCTTCGCTGTGTATGGACAAGTGGCGCACCGACCGCGCAATTGAAGCGCTCGCGCTCCCGGGGATCCACGCAATCGCTGAAAAACTTTTAGAATTAAATAATCTTCCAGTTACAAAACGCGAAGCGGTCTCATTTTGGAAAACCCTCACGAGAGAGCTGCGCACCCGCACTATGATTGTAAAGCCGCGCGCGGACGGCTGCTCTTCGGGTGTTGCACATCTTTTTGGCGCAGAAGATCTCATGCGCTATCTCAATGCCATCCGCGCAAAAACATCCTCCATCCCCGCCCATACGCTCAAGCTCCAAGATTCCATAATTGAAATGCCGCGACAGCCTGCAAAAGAGCTCTTGTTCCAATCTTTTATCGAGACCGATACCGTGCGGGTCGCCCGACAAGCCCTAAAATACCGGCGTGTGAGCGGATGGATAGAAGTGACGATCGGGCTTATGGAATACCGCGGCGCCTACCGCGTGTTCAATCCAAGCCTCACCGTCGCGGAAGGTGAAGTGCTCACGGTAGAAGAAAAATTCCAAGGAGGCACCGGCGTCAATATTACCCCCCCGCCGTCGTCCATAGTGAAACCAAGGGCTCTCACGCGCGCACAATATCATATCGCAAAACTCGCGCAGGCAATCAGTCTGAAAGGGTATGCCCGCATCGACGCATTCCTCCACGTTGATTCCGGCAACCTCCTTATCATTGAAGTGAACACGCTCCCCGCACTCACTCCCTCCACCGTCCTGTTCCACCAGGCGCTTGCAGAACGCCCTCCCCTCTCCCCTCGGGAGCTTATCGAAAAAATTATAGAAAATGCAGGATATTAATAGTATGGATAGCGCATGGATTGAGATGTCAAAAAAAGCGATTGGGCATAATGTAAAAATAATCCGTTCCCTTATAAATAAAAACACGCTTCTTGCGCCTTGCATAAAATCAAATGCTTATGGGCACGGGATTATAGAGACGGCAAAGCTCCTGATATCACACCACGTTGATGTGTTTTGTATCGCATCCATCGAAGAAGCGTTGGTCTTGAGGAAAAATGGCGTACGCACACCACTTCTCATCATAGGATTCGTACCGCACGCACGCCTGCACGATATCCTCAAGTCCCGCGCGAGTATTTTTGTTTACGAGCCGCAGACGGCACGCGCACTTTCACGGCTCGCACTCGCCGCACGCACCAAGGTCAACGTGCATATCAAAGTGGACACCGGCATGGGACGGCAAGGATTGCTGCCCAATCAGCTCAAGGTATTTATCAAATTTATTCAATCGCTTGAAGGATTGCGGTGGGAAGGCATTGCCACGCATTTCGCGTCTGCCGATGAACCTGAACATTCCCAACATTTCCATGATCAATTACGGATTTTTACCAACCTTGTAAAGGAGATCAAAAAAGATCGGCAAGGTCTTCCGCTCGTCCACTGCGCCAACAGCGCTGCCACGCTCCTTGAACCAAAATCTCATTTCGATATGGTGCGCCCGGGACTTGCAGTGTATGGCTATTATCCGAGCGAGAGAACCAGAGCGATCTGCCTCAAACAAGGAATCAAGCTACAACCGACACTGTCCTTCAAAACAAAAGCCGCTGCGGTGAAAAAACTACCGAAAGGTGCCTGCGTGAGTTATAATTGCACCTTCACCACCAAACAGCCCGCCAAAATCGCCGTACTCCCTGTCGGCTATTATGATGGCATTGATCGGGGATTGAGCAACCGCGGCCACGTACTCATCCGCGGCAAAAGGGCTCCTATCCTCGGCCGCGTATGCATGAATATTACTGTTGTTGATGTTACGCATATACCGAATATACAACAGGAAGATGAAGTGGTGATAATCGGTACACAAGGGAAAGAAGAAATCACCGTCGAAGAAATCGCCCGCCGCATCGGTACTATCAACTATGAAGTTACTACTCGCTTGCGTGAAAGCATACGCCATATTTATATATAAACCAGCCCCGATTGAAATCGGGGCGGGGTGAGCATGTTTATTCCCTTCATGCACACTTATCATGGGGAGCGGACGCAGAAAACGCTGCGTTAATCGTCAAATCTCTCCTTCAGCTTCTCCATTCTATCCTTTAATTTTTCTTGCTGTTTCTCAAGCTGTTCTTTCATTTTTTCCTGCCTCTCCTGCAGCTGTTCCTGTTTTTTCTCTAGCAGCTCTTTTGCCTTTTCTATTTTCTCTTGAATCCTCTCTTCAATCTTTGGTAAGGGGATTGGCTTTGGTTTGGGAATAATCCGCACAGTATCTAACCCGGTAAAGGTGCCTGCCTTGATCTTTCCCGTCACCGTAAACGTGAATTGGTCGGTGGAGGTAGGGATAAGGGGAAGGATATCGCTGCTGTTGAATTTCATCACAAGCGTCCTGCGGTATCTCCCCCACCATCTCCACTCTGTTTTCCTGAATTTGAGATCCGTAGGCTTCACCGTGCCATTGAGGAGTACGCTCTCTGTCTCCAAACCTGCAAACGTAACGCCGCGAGGAAGCGTGACAGTGGCATGAATCTTTTTGCCTTTTTGTACCCGATTCAGGGTACGGGGATCCATCCGCAAGCGCGCCTGAATAGTGGTTGATGCGGTCGAGGTTGCGAGCGTTGTGAAGAGATTATCAGATGAGGTTGCGGTATTGCCAGCAATATCAGCTGAAGAAACAGCAAAATGATAAGTGGTGAGCGGTGCCAGGCTCAAGAGCGGTATTACATGCACGCTCACCATAGCGCCATTGCTTGCGCTTGCCGTATAAGCGGTGGAAGTGCCATAGCGCACCAAGGAATTCGCAGATTCGTTTGTGCTCCAGCGCACCATTGCAGACGCAGAGGTAATGTCAGTGACGGAAATGCCAGAAATAATAGGTGCCGTCACATCAGGAGCAGGAACGGCAAGCGTAGTAAACACGGCGTCGCTTGATGTCGCCGTATTGCCAAATACGTCCATAGATGAAACCACGAAATGATATAAGGTCGCGGGCAGGAGCGAGATAAGATCTATCGTGTGCGTGGTGGCGAGAGTGCTGGAAGCCGTGCTCGAACCATACCCTGTCGTCGTGCCATAATTTACCTGCGATGTCGCGTTCTCATCTGTAGCCCACGATATGCGCGCTGATGCCGTAGTGATATTAGTCACCGTGATGGCAGAAACGAGAGGTGGTATGGTATCTGCGGGTGTCGTGGTGGAAGCATTATTTGAGAGCGCAGAAGTATTTCCTTCTTCATCCACGGTACGCAAAGCGAACCAATAGGTGGTAGTAGGAGTAAGCCCCGTCACTACAAATGTTTCAGTCGTGCCGGCCGCATGGGGAGCAGGTTCGCCCGCCACAGGTGTGGAAGTGGCAAAATTCGACTCTGTAATAGGTGCAGTGCGGTACCGCACATCATAGAACGAAGCAGTGCCGCTTAGTCCATCATCGCCCGGCGCAGTCCACTGCAAGGTTACCGACACAGGCGTACTGGATGAGGCCGCAAGATTCGCAACCGCACTGGGAGGCGTAATATCGGTGGCTGCCATGGCAGTCCACACGCCAAGAGACACTCCCAACGTGATGAGGAAAAGGTATATGGTTTTCATATGGGTATATTAAATGGATAAGAGAATACGTCTCAAAAGACGTACTCGGTATTATAAGGAGTCGTGGTAAAAGTCATTCCATTACACTATACTTCATTGCACAATAAACAATCAAAACTGTTGGGGGTGGCCCGATGCACGGGCCTGAGAAATACCCTTCGAACCTGATCCGGACAATACCGGCGTAGGGAAACAGTGCGCTCTTAATGAAGGGTTGCTTGTCTTTCCTACGAGAGGCAATTTTTTATTAAAAAACAAAAAGGAGGAAAAATGATTACGTACCTTCTCATAAAGCCGGATGCGATCTGGCGCAGGCTCGACAGAGTGATCGGATCCGAACTCCAACGGAAGAGGTTAGAAATCATATATCGAAAGAATATTTATGTGGATAGGCAAATATATTTCGGTATATGGCCAAAAGAAGACGAATGGGTTCCTCGTTGTCTTGCCTATATAGGCTCGGTAAATCTTCCGCTCTTTATTGTTCGGGGGGGTGATGTAATTTTGAAAACGCTGGAATTAAAAAGGCACATAAGAGAGGAATATTGTCAGGATGAGTGGTACGCAGACAAATGGTATATGCTGTATCACTGCCCAGACAACGACAACGATCTATTGAACGAGTTACCGCTCGTCATAACGAGAAGCGAACTCATCCGATTAAAGTACCGGTTCCCGAATGAATTCGCCTGGGACTCTATCCTTCACCAGTGTTAAAGGATCTCACACAATGTGCGAGGTCCTTACTTTATCCGGTGATTAATTACTTCTCCAAATATGCAAAGGATATTTAATAACGACATTCCCACACTAAGAGAAGATTGGAATAGTAATCTTTTTGGATGGGGAAACTTTTCACTATCGTACAATGGCTCTGTAAAAAACCTAGCGAAATAAAACGGCCAAGCTCCAAGAGATTCCCTTGCGAATCCACGAGCACCTTGGTAAAAATATACCTTACTTTCTCTTTCAACAATGCCTCTTCGCGCTCGTCCAGCGCCACCATGCCGGTTGAAAACGTCTTATTGTTGGTGTCAATGAAATTGCCGGCAATGGCACGCCCGCTCAACCCCGCGACCAGCGGCGTAACCTCAAACGATCCGTACAGAGAATCCTTCGGATCGCTGTGCCCGCGCACATACTGGACAAGCTCCTCAAGATAATCAATCCGCGCCGCGCCCGCATGATCCCTCATATAATGCCATGTGCCGTATCCTATATAAATGATTAAAAAGAGCACAATGAGCGGTATTCCTTTTTTCAATACGAGCGAGAAGGGATAGAGATGAAATATATTTGCGAGGAATATCCCTCCCAAGAGCGCGCAAAACGGGATTATTAAATTGAAATAAAGGTAATAGATATCTTTAAACACATACAGGAAAAGGCCGCCTGCCGCCAATCCAAGAAGAGGGAGCGCCAACTGTTTGAGCCGCACCACAAAAAGCGAGAGTCCGCTCACCACCAGCAACAGCCAATCCCACCTCAAGAAAAAATCCAGCACCTTTTGCTTGTCGAGCTCTTCAAACTTTTGCAGATGGTAGAGCACTACACTCTGCTCATAGAGGGTTCCCAATGCCCCATAGAGAAGAAGGTTGCCGCCCATGAAAAGGATACAGAGACTTATGAAAAACCGCCGCCATGTTTTCTGCGTGCTCACTAGGGCATAAAGGCCAACTACAAATATAAGAGGTGCGGCGTAAAACCGAGTGAAGAGCGCGAGCGCGGCCGCAACCCCTGCCCATCCGGGTTTCTCATGCGCGATAAGAATAAGCGCGCCAAGCGTAAAAAATACCACCCACTGAACCCCTGATACATAATCGCTTGTGGTCAGCGTCACAAACGAAAAAAGATAGAGGACTGCCGCATACACTCCCGCAGTCTCGCACTTACTTCTCTTTAAAATTAAATAAAGGAATAGCGCCGACCCTGCAACGGTCAGAAGAGAGATAAATTTCATGACCAATACCTGAAAACCAAAGAACGTGATAAAGAGCGCGTTGAAGATGAGCTGCAATGGCGGCGACGCGAAAAAGAAATCCTGATAGGGAAATTGCCCTTCAGTGATGAGCTTGCCCATGAGAAAATAAATATTTTCATCCCCATAGCGATAATCAATTTGGGGTATTTTGATCACTAAAAAAAGAATGATCGTGCCAGCGACCATTACCCAAGGGGTCTGTATGAAATTGAATATCCTCCTTATGAACTTCTCCTTATACATGACTATTTCATAATGCGGATCAATTTCCGATGAAGCACAGGATTTGCCGCAATCAAGGTGCGATCACTCATCTGCCATGTACGGCCTTTGGTGTTTGTAACCTTACAACCTGCTTCGGAGAGAATAAGAGCAGGTGATGCATAATCCCATACATAAGCGCCGGATGATACAAGCCAATCTCGTCTTCCCGACGCCACGGAGGACGCACTCACCGCAATGGATCCAAATCCGCTGATCCAAACCTCTTCACCGCCCGTGTGCCGCATAAGCCCAATGGTGAATGCCAGGCGCTCCTTCTTTACCATCGCGCTAATGGCGCCATAACTATACGCGAGATCATCGGTGGAAGAGCAATGAATCTTTGCGCCGTCCCGATATGCGCCTTTCCCTCTCTCTGCAAGCACGAGCTCATTATGGCAGGGATCGTAAATAGCCGCGGCGATGACACGCCCTTTCCTCGATAACGCCACCATGGTCCCCCAGAGCGGCGTGTGCGTCAGGAAATTCCGCGTGCCGTCAAGAGGATCGATGATCCACACGTATTCCCTGCCGCTTTCATATTCCCCAGTCTCCTCTGAAATAATGCCATGGTGGGGAAATTTCGTATGGATGCGGGCGAGGAGTATTTCATTTGCCAATTCATCCGCTTCAGTCACTATGTCGGCAGAATTCCTTTTTGTCCCATATTTCAATCCTGCCATTTTGAATTTCTTCAATGCGGCATCGCCCGCTTCCTTCGTAATTTGTGCAAGAAATTGTCTCATAAAATTACGCCCGGGGCGGGACACCCCTTATGGGCCGGTGATTCACCGTGCCTACGGCACATGGTGAATTTCTCCTCGTCCCGACGCGAATGAAGCAGTTCACTCGCTCCCTCGGTCAATTCACTTCGTTCATTGCCCGGGGCGGGACTCGGACCCGCAAGACCTTTCGGTCATCAGATTTTAAGTCTGACGTGTATGCCAATTCCACCACCCGGGCATGATACCAGATAAATTATAGCTTCAATGCGCCCTTCTTTCTAGAGGAGATCGTCGTATTAACCTGCAAGGACAAATTTACTCCTTGGTTACTTCACTAATGCAGAATGAACTGTTTGATTACTTTCTTCGGATCCTCGCCCCATATCACCTTTTGATCATGGATCATGCGCTTCAACTCCGCGAGTGTCACAAACTTCAGTTCAGCAACTTCATCGGGGTGCGCTTTAAGCGGCGCCACGGCAGGCAAATCATACCGATACACATACCAGTATTCAGACTGCACCTCATTTCTGGTCACCATCGTGCCCAAGAGCGTAAGCTGCTCGGCATTCACTGAAATCCCAATTTCTTCTTCAATTTCCCTTACTGCAGTATCAATAGGCGTGTCGCCGTATTTAATATGTCCACCCACGCTCAATGTCCAACAATGAGGATTGAGGTCTTTGGTCGCACTGCGCTTTTGCAGAAGCACCCTATTCTGCGTATCGAAAACAAAAATCCCAATGACCGGATGGATGAGCTCACGGTTTCGGTGCGCTTCTCTTCGCGTCGTGCGGCCAACCGCCACACCCTGTTCATTCACGACGGGAAATATTTCATCTTGCGGGTCAGTAGTATACATAGAACAATGCAGTCTTATATCCCAAAAACGGGAACGACAGCCCTTCTTGAGACTGTCATTCTATAAAAATGGAGCGGGTAACGGGAGTCGCACCCGTATCTCGTCCTTGGCAAGGACGCATAATAGCTGCTATACGATACCCGCCTAAGTTTTGCAGATGAGTACAGAAAGCAATATAGTTTACAGAATACGCGCATCGTTTATGATTTGTTCTCAGGGAATGCCAAAAATTTAGGCGGGCGATACCCGCACAAATGATAAATGCTAAACTAGGAAACAGTGTAAGGGAAAAAGATATAAAAATCAAGATAATATGATTTGTTCAAGTTGTTTTGGGATTGACCGTGTAATAATATCTCTTCCTCCACGCCGCACCAGCACCATGTCTTCAATCCGTATGCCGCCCCATCGCTTTAAATAAATTCCCGGTTCAACCGTGACAACCATGCCTGCCTTCAGAGCGTCACGGCTCTTTGGCTTTAAATTCGGAAACTCGTGGATCGCAAGACCAACCCCGTGCCCGCAACCGTGCGTGAATGTCTTTCCCCAGCGCCACCGCGCGAGATAGCCGCGCGCCGCGCGGTCAACAGACTTTGCCGTTATTCCATGCCTGATTTTCACTATTGCTCTCTCCTGCGCCTTCAATACCTCTTGATAATATCGAATAAATCTTTGAGACGGATGGCCGATAAAAAAAGTGCGCGTGCAATCCGAACAATACCCTTTCACCACCGCGCCGCAATCGATCATAAGAATATCTCCTTTGCGCACCCTTCTCTTCGTCGGGAAGTGATGGATATCCGAGGTACCCGGACCAGAAGCCACGATCACAGGAAACGCGAGAGCCTCGGCACCATTACGTTTCATAACCCGTGCAATATCCTGCGCGACCTGCTGTTCTGTCCTTCCTGTCACGGCGCAGAAGCGCACCCACGCAAATACGCGCTCAAGTATCTGCGCACCGTACTTGATCGCCGCAAGCTCCCACGGCTTCTTCACCGCGCGACGCTGATCAATCACTGGTAAAATTCGATCGGTATATAGTAAAGACGAATTTGCGTTCGCCATATATAAATCTATACTTCAGCGAGAAAAAAACTCCGGTCGTGCCAAATATTGGCATTAAGAGAGGTGAAAACACCTTTTACTCTACAATCACACCGTTGCAACGCATCTGTAACTTCATGTACCGTATGTATGCCATAGGGGGATGACTCAACGAGCGAATGCGGAGATCCAGTCAATTGATGAAACCAAAAATTCCTACGAATAGTATTATCGACGATGAGGAGATACTGAATAGCCATTCGTTTCATCGCATTAATCAATGAGGAAATATTTTCAAAATGATGGAGGGAACCATAAGATATAACGATGTCAAATTTCTTCCGCATTTCCATCGATACGGCATCTCCTTGCCAGGTAATAATGCCCCGTCGGTTCGCGCGAGCGAGAAGGGCTCCATTAACATCTATCCCATACGCAATATTTGTATGGAGCAACCGTTGCAAACGGGCAGTAATGGCGCCGTCACCACACCCTATATCAACCATTGAGTTCGCCTGCACGCGATGCGCTGCAAGAAATTCCCCTAAACGCAGCATCTCTTGATTGAGATTTTGATAATGGAAATTAAACCGCAATAAGGAATATGCAAATTGTTCAATATTCATAAGCTATGAAGGTTTACCTAACACACGCCTGGCGGTCTCTATATCTCTTCCAATCTGCACTGCGAGAGCGCGGGGGGATCCATATTTCCGAAGTGATCTTATTTTTTTAAATATTTCTGCTTCACAATACCATCCGTAAATATTTTTATCAAAATCAATGATATACACCTCTACTTTATTTTTCACGCCAATCACCGCAATCCCTCTTAACCATAATTCATTATTTTTGATTTTTGATTTTTGATTTTTGATTTTCAC
This sequence comes from Patescibacteria group bacterium, assembly GCA_041645165.1. Taxonomy (NCBI): domain Bacteria; species Patescibacteria group bacterium. The sequence goes on from JBAZQN010000002.1 coordinate 33,655, forward strand.
TCTGCACGCCCATACCCCCTTCGGCACCGAATGGTGCACAAAATAGCGGCGGTCGAGATTCGCCGTCGGATACCCCATCTTCCTGCCCCACCCATCACCGTGGATAACTTTTCCGCGTAAGACATATTGCATAATAATTCAAGTATCCCTGACTTCTTGACAAATGACAAAAAAAGGAAGGAAATGAATATGTATGGCGCATCGTGTCTCTCTCCGTCGCGGTGAATTGGCTAATCGCATAGAAATGCGGTGGCTTTTAAATCCCTACTCCTACCACGCGGTGTATACTACTTTATCAAAAATCCTTTCACCGATCACGTACTCAACTAGGCACTGGACCCAGACGCTCTATCTCAATAACGATGCACATGACGTACCTTGGGCGATGAACATAAGGATGAGACGCTACTTCCATGAACCACTTAAGGGTTCATTCCGGCTCACTCATGGCATATGGACCCTTGAAAGAAAAATCACCCTGCCTGAGACAGTACAACAGAAGAAAAAAATACGTGAACAAGTCCAGCTGACAACCGCATTGAAGAGATATCGGCGTCTTAATATTCTATGCAACAAACAGAACCCAAAATATTTGTGCCCACTCAATGAGCCACTACGACCGTTCTTGGCAATCGAATATCACCGTGAACATTATATTGAAAAAGGCACTGAAAACACGGCACGCCTCACCTTGGATCGCGATATACGCTATTGGCACCAACTTACCGATAGGACATGGATACCGCTTGGTGTTGAAAATGGAATTCGGCTTGAAATAAAATGCGACTCATGCTTTCTTAAGACGCAGGCGTATTCTCAAATCATTCGTTTACTCCAACACACTCATGCGGTACCCGTTCTCTCAAAACGCTATGTAGGCCTCAACAGACTCAATATGTGGCAACGATCAATTGCTCCGCTTCCCATTGATGAGATTCCTGGCTTTGAATACGAAATCACCTTTGATGTTCCCGAAGAAAAGGCGCAGACGATTTCCGCAGAATTATTCCATGTATTTAAAAAAGGAATAAAGCATTTCACTATCGATCCGTATCGTAATTGGATGAGTGAGCAGAGTATGATACGGCTCTACATGGGGAATAACTTACGGCTCAATCTTTATGGTGATACCTTTAAATGGGTATGGAAAAGAAGTGCACCGCATTCGCCTTCGCATAAAATAAGAATTAAAACATCACGGGAAGAAAAAGGATCGGAGCGCTTAATCACTCCTAAACAAATTAGTGAATTTTTTACTCGATACCGACTCCAAGGAGCGCTCACGAGACATAAACGTCAATTCTGGATTCGTGATAAGAATGAACGAATCTATAAAATTTCAGTACATAGATCCTCTAATTTCACCACCGTACAACACCTTACAAGACTTGATCTTGAATATGTAGGACGCGCTAAACCTGGAGATTCGCAAAACGCCCTCACGACAGTAACACGTCAACTTCAAACGGTAGCCCGCATTATAAGAAAATCATTTCCCGCTCTAAAGCCTGCTACCTCTTCCCTACGTGCCTATTCTTGGATTCACCCCAAAGATATAAACAAACATCCTGCCCTCCAGATCCTCTATGGATTCAATAAGCTACATCATTCAATAAAAAGTAATAATTGCTCGATCTTTGGCTAATTGTACCACACCTGAATATTCTTCTCTACACTGCCCAACCACATCCACCCGATCGCACGGCGGGAAGCGGTGAGTGAGGACCACACGCTTAACCTTAGCCTTGGTTGCAATCATGCCGCACTCGCGCGGAGTCAGATGCCCTTTATGTTTTAACTCATTCGGCAACCCGCATTCTATCACCAATGTCCGTACCCCTCGCACAAAGGGTATTATTTTTTCATCATAATCAAGATCTCCTGTATACGCGAGAGCGCGGCGCCCTTTCTGTATTCGATAGGCGATACACTTAAGGTTGGGATAATGCCTTACCGGATGAGAAAGGACTGATACGCGCCCTATCCTCACGCGCGACCGTGATAACTCATGGTATTTAATGGCGATGCCTTCATAGGATTTCTTACCCAGCCCTGCAAATACCTTTTTGAGCGTCCGCATGAATCCTTTCGGACCATAAAGTGTGAGCGTTCTCGGTTGGAGCCTCCATTGCTCAACCTGGTTCTCAAGAGTGGTAAGAAAAGGAAGAAGGTCAAAAAAATGGTCTTTATGTAAATGGGTAAAGAAAATGTGTTGAATGTCTTGATATTTCACTTTGAGCTCTACCAACCTTAGAAGCGTCCCATATCCGAAATCAAACAACGTGAGGTCCTTGCCGTCGCGCAGTAAATACCCCGCGCTCCTGCGCTTGGGGTCAGGAAAATGCGTACCAGAGCCTAAAATATAAAATTGCATAAAGCTAGAAATTAATAATTGTCTTAATCCTCCCCTCGGTATACATGAACGCTTCTTTAAAAGCCCGAGCGCCTTCTGGCGCAGAATAACGATGGGAAATTAAACTCTTTAAATCTACTTTATTCTGGGCAACAAGCTCAATGCTCTGCGGAAATGAAAACGCGCATGTCCATGAACCGCGCATGGATAACTCTTTCTTGACTAAATGCATAAGATTTAAATTCGCAGGAGATTCAAACACACCCAATAATACTACAGTGCCATGACGTCTTGTTATCTCTAGCGACATTTCAGCGGTTGCCGCCTGCCCGACCGCTTCAATAGTAATATCAACTCCTTCTTTAGTGAATGCCTTAATAGTGTCCACTACATTTTGCTTCTTGCTGTTAATAACCTTATCTGCCCATTTTTGACGCGTGGCAAACTGGAGACGTGTATCCTGGATATCAATGCCAATCACATGAGCTCCTGCCGCTTTCAATACTTGGTCAACCAAAAGACCGATAGGTCCCTGACCAATGACAGCCACCTTCTTATCCAGTACAAAACCAATTTCTTGCGCCGCATAATACGCAATGGAAAGCGGCTCAATGAGTGCCGCTTCTTCAAAGCTAATACTTTTAGGAAATGGGTAAACCAATGATGCGGGCACCGCGACATATTGAGCCAATGCGCCGCTGCGATGGAGACCGATTACCTGAGCTTTCGAACATAAATTGGGCCTGCCTTGCAGGCAATAACGGCACATACCGCAGCTTACCACATGTTCCGCAACTACCCGATCTCCTTTCTTAAATTTTTTCACTTGCGAACCAATCTGCCAAATAACCCCGCTAAACTCATGCCCAATAATCAAAGGAGTCGGTAATTTCATACCGCCGCTGTAAATGTGCAGATCAGTGCCGCAAATGCCTACGCTTTTTATTTTGATGAGCACCTCATCAAATTTAATCCTGGGCAGAGGCATCTCTTGATAGATGATGGTGTTTGGTTTTGTATATACAAGTGCTTTCATACATTTTTCAATATTTATATTTAACCATATAACAATTTTTTCAACTTCTCCCGTTCTGCTTTATCATACTTTGCCCGGATGAAATCAGTTTGATTCTGCATACCCCTGAATGAGTCACACTCATTTACGAATCGTATAAGCTCATCAAGCTCCATCTCATGAATGGTAATTTTTTCTTCTTCAGGCATCGTAGGCTTTCCCACATAACGGCACTGCCTCGCAATATAGTGATACCCTTCAAAAATGACTTTCTGATACGGCTGAATATGCTTCCAGAGAAAAAATTCTGGAGACTCAAGACCTGATTCCTCGCGAAGCTCGCGGCGCGCGGCATCCAGCGGCGTTTCCCCCGCATCCACTCTTCCCCCAATAAAAGAATAAAAACTATCGAGGTGCGGCTGTTGCTGTTCTATCACGACAATTTTGCCATTCTCCAATACAGGAATCACCTCTGCGTAATCTTGGCGCTTCACCACCTCAAACGTCCGCTTCGTGCCGTCAAATATCTCCTGTTCCCATTGCCATACCTCAAACAGAACGCCTTTGAACACGCGCTTTGCATACGGGGGAATGCCTTGGGAAAATTTATGGGGCATATATGCAATTTACTGACGTAATAAGAGTGACAATAATCGATCACTGCGTTGCTTCACAGTCCCTCTCACTTTATCAAAGCGTACACCTGTCTCACGCATAATCTCCATAAGTGCTCGATCAAATCCACTTTGATCCTCTGCATTCATATTCCTCTCCCCATCTACCACTAAAGGAATCTCAATAGGAATGTATGCAATAACGTCTATATGCGGTTGCATTATCTTAAATAACTCAAAACCAAGTTTCTCAACAAAGTTCCCCTTGCCCAGAAGCATTCTGGCGTAAGTAATCACATCTAGTACAGAACGGTCAAAGAGTACATAATCTGCCTTGACGTTAGAAAAATTCTGCAGGTGCTTATAATAATACCCGTAATAATCCTCCGGCTTAGTATGCACGTCAAACGTAATCCCTTCATCGGCAAGTGCGCGTGCCACCCCTCCTACCATCTTAACCGAACAATTGTTGGGTAATTTCTGTGTAACCGCGCCTACCAATGTAGTTTTTCCAACCCCTTGTGCCCCTTGGATAAAACAGCGAATCATATGCTTTTATCCTCTCATGTCCTTGAGAATTTTCAAATTCCTCGGATCGTCTTTTGGGCTGTCTTTCGGTGTCTCAAGAATCATATTAAGGTGCTGAAGCGCCTTGTGCCGCACCAGCGCTTCAAATCCCTTTAATCCAATTTTTCCTTTGCCGATGTGCTCATGTCGGTCCTTATGTTCACCACATCCGAATTTAGAATCATTGACATGAATCAACTGCAACCGCTCTAAGCCAATTATTCTGTCAAACTTCCTGATAAACTGATTAACTGCTAACTGAGAACTCAAATCGTATCCCATGGCAAACGCATGGCAGGTATCAAGGCAGATGCCAAGCTTCTTGCGATATTTTCTATCAATCCGCTCCGCGCCTTTGAGGATATATGCCAATTCGTCTAAGGTCCCGCCGATAATGTCTCCTGCGCCCGCAGACTGCTCTAATAAAAATAACGTGCTTCCGGTATAACCGTCCAGCACGTGGTGTATCGCGCGAATGACTTTTTCCACTGACTTCTCCCGTCCATAATCCTTCGCAGAGCCTAAGTGCGTCATCACCGATTTCGCGCCAATGAGCGTGCCGCGCTCAAGCTCCTCCCGCACCACGCCGATGGACCCCCACCGGATCGGCTTTTTTACGGACGCGAAGTTGATGTAATACGGCGTGTGGATATACCAATCCTGGAATTTATATTTTGTGCACCGCGTGAAAAATTCCTGTTGCACCTCATCTATAATCTCCGGCGCCCTGCCGCCTCTCGGAGAGCGCGAAAATATCTGAAAACATTCGCATCCTGCAATATGAGCGTTTGTGGGAGCGTTCTCTAAACCTCCTGCTATAGATACATGAGAACCAAAAAGCATAGGACAATTATCAATTTCCAATTCTCAATTTTCAAACGTTTGAAAATTGAATCATTGATACATTGATTGGAAATTGAGCATTGAAAATTAACCTCGCACTACCTTCTTCTTGAGCCACTCTACGGTTTTCTTTGTCACAATCTGGTTCTTGAGGTATTCATGAAACGCGTGAGAATGGACGCGCTCAAGAAGGACGGGGTCATTCCCCGCATGCTGTAAAACGTGTTCAACCTCTTCTAATAATTCTTTCTCTTCAGGTATGACTTCTTCGCTCTTCGCGAGCGCCCGCAACGCAAGCGTTGCCTTCACGCGCGCTTCTGCTTGTGGTTGCAGTTCTTTTTTTAAATCTTGTTCCATTTTCCCGAGTTTCTTCAGCCAGTCCTCATACACGATGCCCTGCTGCCGCACTTCATACGCAATTTCATCCTGTATCCGCGTGATTTCGGCATCAATAATTATATCAGGAACTGCATCAAAGGTACTCATGCGTACTAATGCTTCTACGGCAGCGCTTCCCACCCTACGCTCTTCCGTATCTTCTTTTTCAAGCTGTACATTTGCCCTCATGTTATCCCTTAATTCCGCAATAGTTTTAAAACTGCCAAGCTTCGCGACAAAACCATCATCAAGCGCCGGCAGGTCTATCGTGGCTACCTTTTTCACCATAAGTTCCACTTCCACTGACCTTCCCGCCAAATCTTTGCGCGACCAAGTATCAGGAAAACGGATTGGGAACCGCTTTTCCTCGCCTGCCTTCATGCCGATGAGCTGTTCAGAAAAACCCGGGAGCACCGGCGTCTCGCCCAACACAATATCAGTATCACCCGCGGGAGAGCCTTCAAACACCACGCGGTCTTGGCTTAAGCGATAATGAAAGGTGACCCTGTGGCCTTTTGCCGCCGGCTCATCCACCACGCGGTCTTGAGCGCGTGCACGCCTCAACTCCTCAAGAAGTTTCTCAATCTCTTCTTCGCTCACGCTTACCTTGTTCCTGGCGACCGATATTTTTTCCAATGGCGAGAGCTTCACTTCAGGTATAACCGCGACAACCGCCTCGTACTGCACGGGCAAATCCCACGCCTTTGCGCGCATCTCCACCTGCGGCTGTCCGATAGTATCCAACTTATGCTCAGTCACCGCTTTAAGGTACGTATGGCTCACCAGTATTTCCAGCGCCATATCAAGCAGCGCCTCTCTCCCGAGACGTTTCTCAATTATATCGAACGGCGCTTGCCCCTTGCGGAATCCGGGCACAGGATGTTCTTCGCTCCAGGCGCGCGCAGCCTGTGTCAAATAAGGCTGCACTTCCTCCCACGGCACTTCAATCATGAGAGAGATAAGCGACTTCGGTTTCTTCGTTAATGTAACATTCATTAGTTTACAAGATTTAACTGTTTATCCATCTCCAACTGCGTTTTATCTCTTACAATGCGCGTAATTGATTCTGTAATTCTGTTCCATTCTTTACCGATAAAACCTACATTCTCCTGCATGCCTTGACAACCTAATTTCATACTACTACACGCATTCCGAATCTTATCAAACGCGTCACGGCTAATAAATTTGTCATGAGTAGCTCCGTCTGCCCAGCGTGTCAGCTTATTGGCGTATTGCTCAGCCTTATCGACAAAAAGCGACAACTTCTTTCTCAGTTCCTCTATCTTCGTAGTGAGTTCGGGTAATTTTTTCAGTGTACCATCCGTCAACTTACCGTCCTTCCGTGCTTCAAGCGCAAACTTATGTATTAATGACTGTGTGTCTGATGCTTCTCGCGTAATATTTTTGTACTCCCTCCCGACCTCATGCATGCTTTCAATCATCCCGTATGCGTTACGAGGAATAGTTTCTTCCAGCCGCTTAAATGAATTCGCCACCGCCTGTGCTGACGCGTCCTGTCCTTCTAACTTACTCGCAAAATTATTTATGCTGCTTTCGGAATCACTAATCACATTCTGTTCATCTTGTAGTATCCTCTGAGTGCGGTCAACCCCCCCCCCTCAATCTTTAATTCGCCATTATCTCGCACTTCGGATAATTCTTCTTCTTTCGACATCTCCGCTTTAATCATCTCTAAATTTTCATCCTCTGCCATATAATTATTGCATTAATTTAATTAATAGCGGCACCAGCAATAATGCCACGATATTCAACACTTTAATCATCGGGTTGATGGCAGGCCCTGCCGTATCCTTATACGGGTCTCCCACCGTATCGCCGGTCACCGCGGCCTTATGCGCATCTGACCCTTTTCCACCGTGCGCGCCTCCTTCAATATATTTCTTCGCATTATCCCACGCCGCGCCCCCTGAAGTCATGGAAATAGCCACAAACAGACCCGTGACAATAGCGCCCACGAGCATCCCCCCCAGCGCAATAGGGCCAAACAGGAATGCCACCACGATAGGCGCGAACACCGCAATCAGCGCAGGCGCCACCATTTGTTTGAGCGCCGCAGTAGTCACAATATCAACTGCGCGCCCGTAATCCGGCTTGTCGGTTCCTGCCATAATCCCGGGCCGTTCTTTAAATTGCCGCCTCACTTCGGTAATCACAGCTCCTGCCGCTTTTCCCACCGCACTCATGGCAAGCGACCCGAACCAATAGGGAAGCATCCCTCCTAAAAATAACCCCATAATCACCTTGGGATCAGTGAGGGAAAAGGAGAGTTCCACGCCGCGCGCAGAAAATTCTTGAGTATAGGCGGTAAAGAGTACCAACGCCGCAAGCCCCGCAGACCCGATCGCATAACCCTTGGTGACCGCTTTCGTGGTATTCCCCACCGCATCAAGGGGATCCGTCACCTCGCGCACTTCTGCAGGAAGCTCCGCCATTTCCGCAATGCCTCCCGCATTATCAGTAATGGGGCCGTAGGCATCAATGGTCACGATAATCCCTGCAAGCGACAGCATGCTGACAGCGGCAATGGCGATTCCGTAGAGGCCGGCCACGGCGAACGCGGCGCCAATGCTGACTGCGATCGCGAGCACCGGCAGCACGGTCGCCACCATTCCCACCGCAAGCCCTGCGATCACATTGGTGCCGTGTCCTGTCACTGAAGCATCCGCAATGCGCTTCACCGGCGCATGTTCCTTTGCCGTGTAATAATTCGTGATAATTACGAGCAGCGCGGTCAGCGCCAAACCTATGGCCACTGCGCCCATGAAGGACGCTCCCTCAAGGTGGTAGGCTGCGCGCACACACTCATTGGATGTGGTGAGCACTGAAGCGCACACCTCATCGCCAATGCGGCTGGCGTAGCGCGGGACGAGCACGACCGATATGAGCAAGGCAATCACTCCTGCGCTGATAAGCCCTTTATAGAGCGCGCCCATAATATTGCGTGATGCTCCCGTCAAACGTATGGCAAGACTCCCCACTAACGTGGCGATAATCCCTATGCCTCCTATCACGAGGGGAAATTCCACTGCCGCAGGAGAAGCAGGATATAAAATAGTGCCAATAAGCATCGCTGCCACCATGGTCACGACGTAGGTTTCGAAAAGATCAGCAGCCATGCCCGCGTCATCCCCTACATTGTCGCCGACATTGTCGGCAATGACAGCCGGGTTGCGAGGATCATCTTCCGGAATGCCTGCCTCAACCTTCCCCACCAGATCCGCACCCACATCCGCCGCTTTCGTATAGATGCCGCCTCCTAAACGCGCAAAGACGGAGATGAGCGAACCGCCGAATCCCAACCCCACCAATGCGGCGACATCCCGAGTGAGCGCGTAGTAGCCGGTTACGGAAATAAGCGCGAAGCCGGCGACCAAAAAACCAGTTACTGACCCGCCCTTCACTGCCACTGAAAGCGCGGCTGACAGCCCTTCTTTTGCCGCTTCTGCGGTCCGCACGTTCGCCCGCACCGCCACTGCCATGCCCACGACGCCCGCAAGCGCGGAAAACGCCGCGCCCACGAGAAATCCTACTGCAGTTGCCACGTTAATTAAAAGGAGTATGAGCGCGATGGGCACCGCAATAACCGCCACGGTGCGATACTGCCGCTTAAGATAAGCCACCGCGCCCTCCTGAATGGCGCGCGCGATAGCGCGCATCTTGTCATCCCCTTGGGGAAGTTTCATAATCCAGCGCGCGAGCCCTGCGCCCCAGAGCACTGCCGCCGCACCGCTTATGAGTGGAAAGAGAAGACCATAAGACATAATATTTCCTTGATTAATTTCTAAATTCTCTCGCTACGTCCCGCTACGCGGGATCTTGCGTAGCTACGACGAGATCTGGTCTGGCTGCGCCAGATCTAGCGAAGCTATGACATAGCCAGGTAAATACTTAATACATTTATAGTACAAATTTTGATTTTTTTTGCGCTCACTTCACCTCCTTCTGGCCGTCGGCCTCTGCAACGGGTGTTTCATCACTTCCTCCTTCCTCTATTTGCGCTTCCATTTCTGAAGAGGCGACCGGCCCTTCGATCTCAATCCCTTCCTGCAGAATGTCGATCCGCCATCCGGTGAGTCTGCCTGCCAAGCGCACGTTCTGCCCGCCCTTGCCGATCGCGAGCGAGAGCTGATCTTCTTTGACAAACGCCCGCGCTTCATGCCGCTCCTCATCCAGCTCGACGCGCGCGACTTTTGCGGGCGAGAGGGCATTGATAATGAAATGCACGGGATCTGAATTGTATTCAATAATATCGAGCTTCTCTCCGCCTAACTCGTTTATGATGGTCTGCACTCGCGTGCCGCGCTGCCCCACACAAGAACCGATGGGATCGATATTAGGATCCGTAGCCGCCACCGCCACTTTCGTGCGGGAGCCTGCCTCGCGGGCTACCTCCCGGATCTCCACGGTCTTTGCGGCAACTTCAGGCACCTCCAGCTGGAAGAGGCGGCGCACGATCTCGGGGTGCGAGCGGGACACTACCATCTCCGGCCCCCGGGGCGTCTCCCGCACTTCCTTCACGAATACCTTCACCCTCTCTCCCAAGCGCAAGCGCTCGCCCATCGCTTGTTCGCTCGGAGGAAGAACTGCCGCCATGCGGCCAAGGTCAATAAACACCGCGCGCCCGTCCACCCGCTGCACCACGCCGGATACCAGCTCCCCTTCCTTTGATTTAAATTCAGTAAATACCTGGCTGCGCTCTGCCTCGCGGATTTTCTGGATAATCACTTGCTTTGCGGTTTGCGCCGCCATCCTTCCGTACCCTTCAGGTGTCGGCAATAATTTGCGCACTTCTTGTCCCACCGCCGCCTTTGTGTCCCACGCTATTGCCTCGGTGAGAGACAACATGGTTTTGGGATTATAGCGCCGCTCCGGCTCTCCTTCTGTCTCTAGAGGCGCGACCACGGGCGCGACGATAGGCGCTTGAGGCATATTCCCCAGCGCAGCATTTTCCGCGGCAGCCTGGGCCGCCGCTTCCGCTTCTGCTTGAGCTTTTGCCACGAACTCGTCTTCCACCACTTCTTTGACATCATAAATGTCAGTCGCGCCGGTCACCGGATCGAACGTCACGCGAATATTCTGATTCTTCTCTCCATAATCTTTGCGGTATGCCGCCGCAAGCGCCGCTTCAATGGTCTCTATGACGGCGGCCATGGGGATATTTTTCTCATCGCATAATTGTTTTATGGCAGTGGCTAATTCTGATTTCATACCCGCCTAAATTTTGCACCGAAATGCAAAAAAGTAATAATGGAATAAGACACTTTAATATCTTTTGACCTTGATTGGGGCACCCGCGCAAAACTTAGGCGGGCTTTGTAAAAAAGGGGCACTCTCGTGAGCGTCCCATACAGTAAAAGTATAGGCAAAAGTGCCTTGCGCGTCAAGACTGACAGATAGAAAAATGTGGCACATTTGCAGCAAATGAGCCACATGGATACGAGGGCTACTGAACGTATTATCTCGACTAAAAGAATGGCCGAAATGCAGCATTTCGGCCATATAGGCATAGGACTCCCGCACGCACTGCGCCAAACCAAAAACGGCTAATAACCAGGTAAATAGCCGTTTCTCAAGGGATAAAAGATGTCATGAGGACGGAGGCGCCTGTTTCACCGGCACCAGCTTTTCGTAGCACTTGCGTATTCCGAATCCTATAATAGATCCAATAACGGCTATAGCAATGATTGAAAAAAAGTACTTATAATCCCCGGCGATTAGTAATATTAATATAATAGGGCTTATACCTAAAAGGGTAATCTTTGCACTACGGACGCCATTATCGAATAATTGAAGCAAAAAGCCCAAAACAAAACTATACACTAATACTAGACCATCAGTTGGCCCAGCACCACCAACAATAAAAAGACTATCTGATTTCGCTTTTGTTATTAGTATATAAATTTTTCCTATCCTCTCGCTAAATATAATTCCCATTCCTACCGCCAATATAAACGATAAGAGTGTGTTTTTTTGTAATTGAGTCATAGATTTATGGTAAGTGTCCTCTCACATATAATAAATCTTCTTTCAGTATACCATACCCCTCTGGAGTGATCTGGTGAAGTTTGTAGAGCACATCAAGTGCCTTCAGTGCGGCATCAATGATAGTGATGGCTTTGGCTTTAATCTTGGAAGGGAGCGGACGAGGCGGGTCTGACACGAGAGGGGTGAGAGTTTTGATGATTGTGATAATACCTTGAGCCACCTTGGCATTAGGGAACCAATGGTGAGTAATATCGTATAATTAAAACAAAATCAAAAAACGGCTATTAACCAGCACAATAGCCGTTTCTCGATAAGCCAGATAAGTTATGGAGACGGAGGCGTCTGTTTCACCGGCGCCAGCTTCTCATAAAGTTTCCGAATTCCTAGACCTAAGAGGAAACCGAAAAGGGTTAAAGATAAAACTAGGAGAAAATACCAATAAACCTCCGTTGATAGATTTAATAAAAGAATTGGTAGGATTCCCCAAAAAGTGGGCATTAATACTTTTCGCCACGGTACGACCATTAATGAAAGCAAAATGGGTAATAAAAACGAATAAGATAGTACAAACCCGTCAAGGGTGCCGCGCCCAAGACCAACTGATGCCACATTGCCGCTCACATAATCAGGACGTAAAGCTATAAACCATGAACGTACTAAAGGAATAAGAAGATAACTAAGAATTAGTGTTAATATATATCCACTTAAAATAGAGTGACTTTTTACTTGTGTAATCTGATTTTTCATAGATGATTTTTTACATAAATTAAATCTTCCCTCAGTATACCATACCCCTCTGGAGTGATCTTGTGGAGCTGATAAAGGGTATTAAGAGCCCTTAATGCGGCATCAATGAACGAGAGCGCTTTTATCCTAAGAATGGGAGTAAGTGGCGGCGGGTTATTGACTATAGGAGTGAGCTTATCAATGAGATTACGGAGAGTGGTGACGACCCTTGGGTCGGGGAACCAGCCATGGATGATACCATAGTCAAACATCTTGAGGATACTGGAAGGGGTGGAGATAATGGAGAACAAAGTAGAGGTTGAGATTGTGTTATAGAGAGAATCCTGTCCTTCCACGGTGAACATGTGTGTACCAAGGTGGAGAGTTGGAAGATCGAGTGAGTTTTGAGCGATGAGTTCGTTGGTTGGTGAGGTGAAAACACCCTTAATGGCATCATCTACCGTGGTGGTGGCGTAAATGACGGGAGATGCATCGGTGAGGGTGGAAGATAAAGTAATGATCTGGTGGTGTTCATAGACCGTATCAGGGAGAGGGCTTGTGATGGTGATCACAGGAGGTTTAGTGTCTGCGGGAAGGATTACTATGGGCTCTTCTGACGTGATCTCATCGAGGTATACCTTAAATTCCTTGGTTTCTCCCGGGGCGATGGTGAGTGTGGTAGTGGCAGTGGGAGGTTCGGGATCAATGAGGGGATCGGGACTGGTGAGGCCCTCATCGATAAGGATTGCTTCCATCGTCACCTCTCCCCCGCTGCCTGTGCCGGTGAGGGTGATTTTGTATTCAGTGTCTTCAGGATTGGGGATAGTAATGAATTCCGGGGCATCATCAGGGCCTGTGGTATAGCTATCCTCAATTTCGGTGAGAGGGAGCCCTGTGGAAGGATCAGTGCCCACGCGATTGCCGTATTGGTCGGTAATTACCATGTCTGCAGGCGAGTGGAGAGAAACGAGAAGCACCTTCTTATGTACAGGACTAAGATTATTAAGATTATAAACCCTACCTGTGAGGGTTCTGATCACTTTGACGATGGAAGCAGTAGGGAGGTGGAGGTGAGTTTCATAGACATTAAGAGTACCTATTGATGAGAAGTTCGGATCAGTGGAGGGAGTGAGAGCACTTTCGATTGGAACTGTTTCATCGCCACTACCAATGATCTTCTTCGTCCACACTCCATGTTCCCATTTATCCTGCTCTGGCGCTCCTACTTTAATCTGTGCAAGAGTGGAAAGTGCATCGTTCGTGATAGTTGAAACCTGGATGCGCTGATAGAGACGGGAGAGAAGGCTAGAAGTATTAAGGGTATCGAGGAATGGATTAGTGGGATAATTGGTAGGATATGGTCGGAGCCCACCTGTATCGTCCTCAATGAGGTAAGAATAATTGGGGAGGAGTTGGCTTATGCTCAATACTTCATTCCGTATATACCTTAAAGGTGAGGTATAACCATTCGCTAGTGATTCAAAAATAAACAATTGTTTCAAAATTTGTTCGTAGATTTCTTCAAACCCCTCAAATGCTTCCCAGAAGCTATACACCTTAGGAGACCCCTTATTCGGCGTTCCCATCATAATGAGCTGATCCACGTCTCCCGCATACTCGTCTGATTCGATGTAAGAACGGGCGACAAGACCGCCCATTGAATGAACTACGAGATCAACACGAATGGCGCCGGCTGCTTGCTTCACTTCTTTAATCTTTTGTTTCAGCAGATGACCAGAGACCGCATTGTCCTCACGCCAGTTGTAGGGGAAGCTATACACCCTTTCACTCCCGTAGATGTCAGTAAGGGACGCCAAAAGGTTATCGTACACATGAAGGATAGGATCTATTTGCCACCCTTTCCCAGGTACCCATGCGGAACCCATCAAGCCTGGTACAACGATTACAGGCTCATGTGTCTCCATCGGGAGATTACCCTTACCCACCCAAGGATCATAGAGGATGGGCGTAAGGGCGATGAGCGAGTCGCCAATCCCGAGAGGATTCGTGGAATAAGTAGGGCCGGAGTTATCGCCCCAGGAGGAATCGCGGGCATCCACGGGCTGGTCAGTGTACCAATGAAAAATCGCGGTGTTGTTGCCTGAGAATGAACTGCCGCGGATATCTACGGGAAGCGGGGTATTGAGGCCTACTGTATTATGGTGGAACGCAAGATGTTGGAGGATGAGAGGACAGGCAGAGTAGGTAAACTGCTGATGATTGATGCCAGTAGTGGCGTAGCGGAGTTCAAGGTTATGGAGCGTAAAAGAGCAATTTGAGGATTCTGCGAGGACCATCCCCTGCCAGTCGCCTGGAGTTGGGGTGGTAGGGCCATCAAGGGTAACATCAGTGCCGTCTGTGTCGTCCTTTGCAGAGGTAAGGATCACAGGTTCTTGTTCGTTGCCGTTCACGATGAGATGGCCTGAAACCTGAAATTGCGCAGTGGGATCAAATTTTATGATGACCCCGGGTCTTATGGTGAATGTTTCACCGGCATTAAGGGTGAGCGTGTAGGGCGCGTACCACGGATTGCCTTCCTTGGTAATGATTCTTCCGTTGAGATTTCCTATAAGGAGAGAGTAAGAGGAAGAAAGGTTGAGATTCTTGAACTTGCGGTAGGTGGAGCTCCCGGAAGAGACCCGCGCAGTGCACACTGTCGAAGGAAAGTTCTCAATGTCCATCCCGCAGCCCACATACTCATATCCTGGCTCTGGAGATTCGGTGATGGTGTAAGTGACGTTGGGGTCGACATTGATATTCTTGCCTTTGGCTTCCGTGAAGGTGCTAGTAATAATATGCCCTTGCGTGCCGGTGAGGGTGAAGGTGAAAGGATGGGGATCAGTGATGTCGGTGACGCCGTCCGCGGCATAGACAAACTTTTCCAGGGAGATCAAGCCGGGGTACTGGATATTGGTGATGGTGAGAGAGAGCGACTCGCCCTCGTGGATGGTGATTTGGGCGCCGTTGCCGGCATTTCCGTCCTCATCATAGGAAAAGGAAGTGAATATGTGCCAGCGGGGCGTGTCTTCAGTGAGGGTATAGGTGCCGGGGAGGAGCGCAGGGAAATACGCATAGCTCACTTCAGAAACCTGATGGCGAATTTCCTTGATGCCATCGTGGAGCCGCACGGTAAAAGAGGTCGGGTCGTTGGGGTTATAGTTGTTTGTACCGCTATATGACTGCACCTCTTTAAGAACCATGAGGGAGCCTCTCGTGAGGTCGACGGAGACGAAATCGCCCGACACCTCTACATCATCCACCTGCGCCTCGGAGTCATGGGAGAGGGTGAAATCGAAACTGCCATAAAACATGAGCTCAATATCGGTGTCCGAGGCCTCAGGAGGGAGGGAGATGGTATCGCTTGCGCTCCAAGAAGAGGATGAGGATAGGGGATGGGAATCAAGGAGGAGGAATGAGGAACCTCCTACCGGACGCCAGTACACGTAGAGATAATCGCCAGGGAAGGCGGTGGGCAGGCCGCGCCAGTAGTAGGAGAGGGTGATATTTTGATAACCCACGGTAGTGACCGTCCGGGTAATTGAGGCTTCCTTGAGAGCTGCAAACCCTTCCGTGGGAGATTCAGGGCGGGCGCCGGGGGACACGACATGCGCCCATCCATACCGTTCATCCTCGATCCACCCCTGGACGAATTCTGAAGAGGTAGAGCCGAAGGAGTCTAAAAAGAGAGGACTGGCTGCGGACACGGCGCGGGGGATGAGGCAGAGGAGAAATAAGGCGAAACACAGCAAAAACCGGCGGAGGAGAAAAGACTCAAAAGCCGGCGCAGGGGAAATGGTCTGTGATACCCTATCACATAAATTGTTGAGAGGACGGGCCATCTGTGGGTAAGTGTAGACCTTGTAAAAATAAGTGACAAGCGTGTGTACGCTAAAAACCAAATCCCGCCTCTGAATTTAGCGGGATTGGTACTTTACACAGATGACACTTTACATGTAATCAAACGGCAAACTGGAATTTGAGGGCGGAGGAGGAGGCGGGAGAGGCGCTTCCTCGGTGAGAGAAGAGATGTGTGGCGGTGATTCAGAAATCGGCGGAGAGGTCTTGTGTGGCAACGGCGGTGGAGAAGAAGAGGCAATAAAAGGATTATGCACCGGTTCCCGGAACTGCTCTTCTTCGCGCCGCGAGGTCGTATACCATACAAGCACGATGATTAGCAGAATAACTAATACTATAAAGAGCGGAAGGCCAGTACGCGATGCGTCTGCAGTTGCCGACGCCTGCAAGGCTAATTCTTCCACGGAGACTGACGTCGCGGATATAACCACCGGAGGGACAATGGTGACCAATCCTGCATTACCATTTTCATCCCTCACTGCCTCTGGCGCTTCGGCGGTTGGCTCTGGGAGCACTGGCACCGTCTCGCTCACCGGCAACACCGGCTCGATGCGTATCATTGTTTCTTTTTCCGGCGCCTCTGGCTTTGGCCCCTCCGGTTTTGGCGCTACTGGCGTCGGCGCGCGGGGAGTGATGGCAACGCCTACGATAGTTACGGTAAGCGGATCAGAAGCAGCGCTTATCTGACCGTCTTCGCGCACCGCGTACGCGATGATTGTGTGGATCCCGCGTACAAGGGAAGGAATCGCGACGGTGAAACCGCTAGCTCCTGATGCGTGTATCCACAATTTGCTGCTCATCCGCTCGACGCCGTCCACCATGATCCGCACTTTATGGCCGCTCTTGACCACGCCGGAAACCATAAGGATTCCGTCTGGACGTTCGGTGGCCGCGCGGATGATGGGCGCGGGGAGAGGGTCTGCCACTTGGAAAAACCACCAAAGGCTCTGGCGTCCGCTTTTTTGGCTCTCCCTATCAGACGCAAACGCCTCAAGAGAATGATAACCGGGAGAGAGGGGCTCGAGCGGCACAAATGAAAATGACACGCGATCGCTGCCGCTCTCGGTCACTGCGGCATCTCCTGCCGCCTGTCCATCTATATGAACCTCTATACTGCTCCCCGCATCAGTGAAGCCCTGAATCGTGGGCGCTACAGGCAATTGGTGAGATCCATATTCTGGACTTTCAAATACTGGTTCTCCCACGGTCGCCGCATAGGCACGCGTGGCAGGCATGAGCGCCGCACACAGTATAAGCAACGCTGCCATCACCTTGTGTCGTATTGAATAAATTGTCAAAGACATAGAAAAGAGGGTTATTAATCTAGCGCGGAACAACCTCAGGATCCGCCGACCTTGCAGACGCGAGAGCGTATAGTCTGATGGATAAAAGCTGCAAATCCGCGGTTTTATGCGTTAAGGGTTTTCTGTTTTCACCCCGTTACCAATATAATGCTTTATGGTTATGAGTAAATGACAATCAACCAAAAAGGTCTTCTGTACAAATACCCATGAAAATTTAAGCTTAAGGTAACGGGGTTAACCTCTTTTTTCGTTTATTTTTATATCAGTTTTATTAACCAAATCATTACAAATACCTAAATTTTGGCGAATGAGCTATTTTGAAGGAATTACCATATCTTACCTCATAAAACTAAAAAACCGCAATAGCTGCGGAAGGTATACATCCCTTCATATAAAAATGGCTATCCCTCAATTCATCTCGATATTTTTATAATGCACCACGCGCGCCTTTGACGCTTCCTCATCGAGCTCAAGCGCCATAATGTCAAAACGGTACGCTAATCCCTGGTATTCTCTGTGCGAAGAAAGGAACAGCCCCGCCGAGAGTTTCATCCGTCTGCGCTTCCGTTGTGTAACTCCCTCCTCCGGCCATCCGAAAGTCCTCGTGCTCCTGCTCTTCACCTCCACAAATACCAGCTCGTCTTTCTCCCTCGCCACGATATCTATTTCGCCTCCTTTGTAGCGCGCATTCCTCTTGACGATGTCATACCCGCGCGATTGTAAATAGCGTACGGCAATTTCTTCCCCCTTCTTCCCCCGCACCTGTGGGAGCGCGGTCGTCATATAGACATCACATTAAAAAAATAATATTAAAATTTACTCGCGAGGGCCGCCGCGATTCGCCGTGAGGACCCCAGTACCAGAACTCGCTTAAGCTCGTTCGGTACGGGGCAGGCTGTTCTCGGCAGCCGAGTGGAGTTTACCCCGTCGAATGACGGGGCAACCAGAATCGCGGCTGCCTGAGCGGAGCGTTCACTCATGATGTGACATCTATAAATATTTTTTTCTCTCCTCCTGTTCCAGCCATGCGCGCTGTTCATTCGCTAATCGCCGCACTCCTTTTACCGCAATGCGCACCAGCCACGCGGCGCATCCCAGCACCGCGCCATAGGCAACCCCCGCCATCGAGAGGAGATACGCTCTCTGCTGCCGAAAAAAGAGAAGGAGCGCTGCGATACAGGTGCTCACGACGCACCATTGCACGAACTTCATGAGGAACCGTTTAAGGGGAGGGTCATGCCGAGAAAATTTTGCTGCCAAAAACAGCGCGGTGCTCACCACGCCTCCCCCGACAATCATGATGATAAGGATCCGCACGGCAGAAGCGGGCAAAGGTGTCGGATAGGGATCAAAAAGTGCGGCAATATCCATAAAGGTCACGGCCTGCTTTTTTTAAAAATAATTCCGTAATGGAATGGCCCCGCGTCAAAGCTCGCAGTTTCTGACAAGTGAAGCTCTGCAATAACTTCTCGTACCGTCTGCGGCGAAACCTTATCCTGAGGAAGAGGCCCTAAGGGAAACCGCCCCTCTTTCCAATCAATAATAAGCAGCTGCCCCTCCAGTTTCAGCATGCGCACCGCTTCGCGAATGATCGTGCGCGGTTCCTTATTCTGGAACAGCACGTTCGTGAGCAGCCCGAAATCCAAACTCCCATCCATGATTTTCGTGGCGCCAAATACCTCGAGGTTCGACCAGACGGTGACAATGTTCTCTAACCCTAGGCTCCTCGCGCGCGAAGCCACATTATTGAGCACTGATTTGAGGATATCAACCGCAAATACTTCCCCGCGGTCTCCCACGAGTTTGGCCGCTTGGAGCGCAAAAAATCCGCCACCGCCGCACCCAAAATCTCCTACTTTTGCGCCGTAGGTAATTCCCAAGTCTTGCTTGAGAATGCGCTCCGCATCGAGGAGTTCGTTGCCACCTGGTACTTTGGTATAGAGCATATCAGCGTCCTATTTCACTCTCACCATTACAGTATAATGCCAAACTGCCTCTAGAGCCAACGGGTTTGCCGCACTACCCAGTCTTTTGCCCCTTCTCCCTAAAAGTATAAACTGGCGAACCAGCGCAATACCATGATATTACCGCACCCATCTGCTGTTCTGCAAAAAGCTTTTTCTGTGAAAAACAGTTAACCCAAAATCCTTCACTGCCTTTTGGTGAGTCTTAGTGCCATATCCTTTATGGTCGAAAAACCCGAACTGCGGGTAGAGCGCATGCGCGGCGCGCAGGAGCTTATCCCGAAATACTTTCGCGAATATGGAAGCAGCGGCAATCACTGCTTCCCGCTCATCGCCTCGGACGAGAAACGTGGCAGGGTAAGGAAAGTGCGACACCGGCAACCCGTCCACAAGGACATGCTCTGCCGTGATATATAACCCTTGCAGTGCCCGCACAAACGCAAGCCGATTCGCTTCCACAATCCCGAGCGCGTCTATTTCCCAATGGTGGACAATGCCGTAGGACCATTCGATGGCGTACTGCTGAAGCTGGTACGCAAAAAATTCGCGCGCCTCGGGGGTAAGCTGCTTTGAATCTTTTAAACCTGCAAGCTTAAAACGAGAAGGACATATGACCGCGGCGGCTACAAGCGGCCCTGCCCATGCGCCCCGCCCCACTTCATCAAGTCCAATCACGCGCCCGCGCGCGGGAGAGGCTTGTGCGGCACTCCATTTACTCTGTAGCAACATATGCCTAAAGGAAACACAAAGTGAGCGCAGAATATACTAAGCTGCTAACCTAATTCCGATTACGTCATCCCCGACCGGGATCGGGGATCCAGAAAAAACATAAAAAACGATCGATTTTCTGTTTGTTTTTGTTATCTAGATTCCCGCCTGCGCGGGAATGACAATTGGGAAAACGGAATTGTAACAGCAATTGAGTATACACACCATCACACGCTCAATTATAAACGCCTATGCTATGCGGTGTCTGAAAGATTCTCTGATAATCTGCAGTGATGATTGAATTACAATAAAAGCTATGATAAAGCCAATCATGACATCTGGCCACATTGAGTTAAACCTCGCCACCAAGAGGCCGGCTATAATCACTCCAATATTTGCCACTATATCGTTGCGGGAACAAATCCATGCCGATCTCACATTTAAGTCCTTTGCCTTGTGCTTCAAGAGAAGCACAAAAGATATGGTATTTGCCGATAATGCCAGCAATCCTACCACGGTGATAGTTTCGGCAATGGGGATTATAGGATTGATGATTTTATAAATATTTTCACCAACCACGAAGAGCCCTAACACAAACATGATAATGCCTTTTATTAAGGAGCCTTTGGCGCGCACGGATGGGTGTTTGGTAAGCACTGCGATACTGACTCCGTATACAAATGCGTCTCCCAGCATATCCAACGAGTCAGCGAGCAGCGCGTTTGAATGCGCGATGAACCCGCTTACCGCCTCCACGGCAAACATTCCTAAATTTATGAAGAACACGAGAAATAAAACCCTTTTTAAGGTTTTGCCATCGGCGTTATTGAGGTCAACCGTGCAGCAGTTGTCTTCGTGTTGAAACCCTGTGGACATAAATTGTTTTTTGTGTTTCCTGCCAATAGACACGCAATCAGGCGCTAAATAAAACGCCTTACTTTAAATCCTTCTTTTTCTCCTCAAATTCTTTCTTTTCTATCTCGCCTTTTGCATATCTCTCTTCGAGAATATCCAAAGCAGACTTGCCGCTCCTGCTCTCGGCTTTATTGTGGCCGGCTATCCACTTCACCAAAGCAATAATTCCCGCAATTACCAAGACCCAGAAAAGAATCATAAAAATCCAGCCAAAAGGCGCGAAACCAAAATTCACCATCGACAGAGGGGTATTCACATTATTTGGCGCAGATGAGCCTGACCAGTTACCCATCATACCGCTGCCAATCATCATTTGCATCATGCCGCTGTTCATCATATTTTGGGGGATCGCCGCGTTTGGCTCACATCCCGACATTCTTTTGCCCATCGCAACGTGCATTGCCTCCTCGCCTTCTTCGCCCATCATCCGAATCATCATATTATTCATTGCTTCATGGGAATCACCGGCCATCTGTCCCATAAAATATTCGCCAAGGGCTCCAAAATTTTCATCGGTTAGATCTGCGCAATTCGACTCTCTTGCTTGAAACTTTTCCCAAATCGCTTTTCCCTCGGCTTCTTCGCGCGCGGTATGTCCATCATCACTTTGCGCCGCGGTGTTATTGAAACCCATCATACCTTGGGCAAGTGAGGGCATTGGAAGAGCGAGGTTGAAAATAAAGATCAAAATTGCAAGTGAAGGCAATTTTTTCATAATTAGAAGGTTAATACTTTATCGCATTCTTGCACTATGGCGTATAAATCTTTCATACTACTCATGGGGCAGGTAGTGGTCGCTTCCTGGTCCCTCAATTTTAAACAAGTGCCGCACGCCATAATGTGCGCCTTGTCTGACTTTAAAAAATCCGCCGCTTGTGCTTGAATATTGAACTTTTCGGAACTTGCTTTTTCATACTCCACCCCTTCTCCCACAAGAAAAATTTTAACCTCATCGCCCTCTTGAAGAGCGAAATTTGCCAAACGAAAAGCGTTCCACACGGTCTCCGGATTTGTTTGGCTGATGATGATTCCCAGTTTCATAATAGTTTTGGTTATTTTTAGGTTCTTCAGACATTTGTGTGGGGGTCATCGACTCGCAGGCTCCGCACCCTCAGAAAGACCCACTGTGTCTCTCTAGAGCCCCTCTTAAGATAAGAGGGGTGAGGGGAGTTATGAGTGAACGAGCAGCAATAGCGCTTAATGTGCGCGGGATATGCGAAGTTCCACGAAGACAAACCGCGGGCTCGGCTTAAATGAAAGTGAGCGAAGTGGCGAGTATCCTTTAAGTTTACGCGAAACGGAACGAAGAGCGGGCGGTAGACTGTAGCCGCATACACGCTGTTATGTGATGTAAATTTTATATATTTTTTTGAATAAAAACAAATTTTATTTTTATTTTTTCATAATCTTTAATTCAGGTAAAGTAACCTCCCGCTCTCTTTCTGCTTCGTATCCAGTTTCCCTTTGCCACCTGTTAAGATGCTCTCTAATGTACTCTTGTTTTTGCTCGTCGGTTAAATGTAGTCGTGGGTATACGTCAACTTCAAGATATTCAGCATCTTCCCATTCATCTTTTTCAATCCTTCTATTACTTCGTGAGATTATTTCTGGTAAAGTGTGGGAAGTGATAATTTTTGGCTCAAGCCAGTCTTTTGTATGCTCTGCGTAGGGACGTAACCCACGTTCTTGCTCGGTATCTAGCGTTGGCAGCCTAAATACTGTCGTCTGAATATACGGTTTTTGTTCGTTTACCTCGCGGAGGTATTTCTCCATTTCTCGCTTGGCAATACAAAAAGAGCGTAAATGTTGTAACTCCGAAGGGTGTTTTTCATATTCATTTTCAACAATTGAACCAAAAGCAACAAATTCACATGATAGTTGTTTGCCTTGTTTTCGCAACTCTGTCATTTTTTCATCAATCGTTTCTATAATCCTTTTTGTAAGTTCAACATTTGATTCTCTCACCTCATCGTCTATTCCATCTCCGTCGTTGTCAATCTCGGGTTTCCCATCTAGCTCGGGTTTAAATTTGCCAACAGTATGAATAACAATAATCCTTTTGTATTCATTAAGGTGCATTTCAGATAGAGCTTTCTCTAAACTTCCTTTGTTATTGAAGTCAACTTCTAAATAAGTTACGTCGTCCTCTGAAACGAGTTTCTCGCCAGTTAGATCTCTCCTATGTAGGCCGATTACTCTCTTTTTGTCTTGTGCGATGTCAGAAAAAGTTTTCAAATACTCTTGGGCTAGGGCTCCTTGAGCTCCTGTTATAACGACAACTGTTTCTTCGGGCAGGCCGCTCAAACTCCTAACAGCCCATTCTTGTTGTTGGGTATATTTTGGATCGCGTTCTTTTTTTGTAAGTGGGTATCTTTTTTTCATTTGTGAGTTGTTTTATATTCCTATCTTAAATAAAATTTCTAGCCTGATTTCTTCCGCAAGGGGGAATTAATGAGGTGAATGCGGAAGACGCCAAAACACCTTAGTATTTTATCATAATGTAACGAGTACCGTGTTTTACTTCCCCAACGCTTCGATTATTTGTTTATATAGACCGTTACTATAATCCTTAATTTCTCCACGCTCGAATGATAGATCGGCAATAGATGAGCCAGTTCTGAATAATGATTCTTCTTCTTGTTTTTTCTCTGCCGGTTCAATGAATAACGCATCGCCTCTATAGAATAGTCTATAGCTTACATTCCCGTAAGATACCTGCGCTTCATGTCCGAATTTTAACTTCTTGAATTTTCCGCTTGAGACGAGTGAGTCAATGCGAGGTTGTAACTGTCGTAGGTATTCTTTATCCTTCTCTTTTTGTAAACGCTTTTGCTCTTCTTTCCATTTCTTTGCTTTTTCCTTCTCTTGAAGTCCTGCCTGAATTTGTTCTTGATTCGGTAATTTATTCATGAATTGCTCCACGTCAGCCAATGAAAGTTCCTTGAGATACCTTGATTCTCCTTTTTTCGGTATGTATCCCATCTTGCCCAACTCTTGATTCAACTCTTGATAAGTCTTAAGAGTAAATGAACTGTCAGGTTGTTTTAGAGCACTCGCAAGTCCAAAAATTTGTGGACCTCCCTGGTTAAAATTAACATTGTAGTGAACATTATCTTCATCGGTTTTGAAACGGAATGTATCCAAATTATAATTAATTTCTTTTCCTACATTGCTTGGGTTTCGCATATATTCAAAGTCAAACCCTTCATAATTAACTCCTTTCCATCCGTCACCATACTTTTCCATAAGAGTTGCGACTTGTTCAAACCATTCCTTCATACGCTCGAGTATACGTTTTTCTACAGCTTCTTTAGATTCTTGCGATTGCAGTATTTCAACTGCCCCTTTTACCACCTTTGGTGTACCAGCAAAGAAGGCAGCTTTAGCAAAAGTTTCTAGGAATCCCCGCCTATTCGGATGAAGCTTTTCTTGTTTGTTTTGTTCATCGGTTGGTATCTCTTGTTCTCGTCGTTCCATACAAAATAAATCATTTTCGGCGCTAAGCGGAAAAAACTCCGCTTATTCCCCTCTGAAATATATATCACATAACTGGTTGATATCTAAACTTAGTGATAGATAACAACTGAAAATGACATGTTTTACTCCTCCGCGAAACTAATTTCGATTCCGTAGTAGCCGACTCCGCTAAAGTAGCCTTTGGCTACGACGGCAGGATACGCCGAGCAGACTTCGCCAGAGCAGCCTCTGGCTGCGTCGGCTGAAAGCTTATGATCCCGTATACTACCTTCATTTCTTTGCTGTTTCGCTACGGCGCATTATACCGAATTTTCAGAAATAAGATAGCAAGGGGGTATATCTGGAATGTGCGGCTCTTATGAATGGTGATGAAGAGGCGCTTGCTTCCAATAATGACAAGGAAAGATTAAGCCTTCGGCATAATCGCGGACTTACGCAGAATGTTATCCCGCTTCGCGGGACCTTAATCGCGGAATAACGCGGAAATTAAATATGGCTACTTGATTACCCCCTTTGCGCGCATGGCCGCCTCTAACCGCGCGAGCGCCAAAAGGTAGGCCGCGGTGCGGTAGGTCACCTTCCGCTCGCGGGCGATATCCCGCACCACGCGGTAGGATGAGAGCATTTTTTCCTTCAATCGGGCTCCCACTTCTGCCGCGCTCCAGCTCACTCCTTGTATGTTTTGCGCCCACTCAAAATAGGAAACTGTGACTCCCCCCATATTTGCAAGCACATCCGGCAGCACCATAATGCCGCGCCGTTCTAAAATGGTATCTGCCTCCGGCGTAGTGGGGCCGTTGGCCATTTCGCATACAATCTTTGCCTTAATTTTTTTCGCATTTTTTTCAGTGATGACATTTTCAACCGCCGCGGGCACGACAATATCCACATCCATAGTAAGGATTTGTTCGGGAGAAATCTTCTTATAATGCACGCAATCGCAGACTGATCCTTTGCAGTAGCATCCAGAGATCATTCCTTTTTCCTGCTTTTCCTGGAGTATGTGGAAAGGGTCCATGCCCGGTTCTTTCCCTTTCCCATTGTTATCGCAGATTCCGTTCCGGGAATCAGCGATTCCTACAATTTTATACCCGCGCGCGTGCAACGCTTTCGCCATTGCATACCCTACATTGCCGAATCCTTGCACCGCCACAGTCGTTTTCTTCGGGTCCATTCCCTTATCTCTCACATACTGATCAAGCACTATCGCGCCGCCTTCGCCGGTGGCCGACTCTCTGCCTTGGCTTCCTCCCAAAGGGATGGGTTTGCCCGTAACCACCGCAGGCGCGTGCTCTCCCGTCAAGAGTTCATACTCGTCCAACATCCATGCCATTATTTTTGCGTTGGTATTCACATCAGGCGCAGGCACATCCTGCCAAGGGCCGATAAACCGGTACAGCGCGCGCGTAAATCCGCGCGTGAGGCGCTCAAGCTCTCCTTCGGATAATTGTTTAGGATCCACTTTCACGCCGCCTTTCGCTCCTCCATAGGGAATATCCGCGATCGCGCACTTCATGGTCATCCAAAACGCAAGCGCCTTCACCTCGTTCTCGCTCACCACGGGCGCATACCTGATACCGCCCTTATAAGGGCCCCTAAGGCTCGAGTGCTGCACCCGATACCCCTCAAAAAATCTTGTGGCGCCGTCATCCATGCGCACCGGAATCGTGAAATTGAGCGTGCGCTCAGGGTACGTGAGCGCCTCAAGCGCCTTGGGGTCAACAACCCCAAGGCTTGCCGCCTTCTTTAATTGTGTGAGTGCTTGATTAAATAGATTGGCCATAAAATATTAATTCAAAATTCAAAATGTCACCGCAGAAGCGGGATTCCGCATACCATTGAAACCAATGATAAGGTGCGGGACAAACATCAAAATGATGGAGTCCCGCGAAGCGGGACGAAATACCTTCATTTTGATTTTTAATTTTTTGATTTTGCATTCGCCAGAAATGCCTGCAAACCCTTCTCCAACACTGCCATCGCTATCTCCAAATCTTTTACCTTAAGCACATACGCGATCCGCACCTCGTTCCTTCCCTTTCCCGGGGTGGAATAAAAGTCCTCTCCCGGCGTTACAAACACCGTCTTGCCCTCATGCTGAAATTCCCCCAGCATGAATTTCACGAAGTCCTCGCTGTTCTTCACGGGAAGAGTGGCCATGAGGTAAAAGGCTCCTTCTGGCTGGTGTACTTTCACGCCCTGCATTTTGCGCAATGCCCCGTACACCGCATCGCGCCTGCGACGGTACTCATTGCGGATATCATCAAGGTATTTTTGAGAACCCGTGAGGAGTGGATTCACCGCAATCTGCTCAATGGTGGGCGAAGAGAGTCTTGCCTGCGCAAGCTTTAAGGCATTCGCCATCACGTCCGGACTCGTGCTTGCGAGACAGCCGACACGCGCGCCGCACAGGTTCATGCGTTTCGATGCGCTGTCCGTGAGGATGACATAAGGCGCCGCACCTGGAATTTCGTAAATACTCACTGTTTTCTTTCCCACAAACACCAAGTCGCGGTAGGTTTCATCCGCAATGATCCATAAGTGATATTTTTTTGCGACCGCCGCGACCCGCGCCAGTTCCTTGCGGGTGAATACTGCGCCAGTGGGATTATTCGGATTAATCACCACCATTGCTCTTGTCCGTTTCGTCACTGCCTTTTCAATCACTTTCCGCGAAGGAAGATGATACCCGTTATCAGAAGAAAGCGTCACAGGCACGAGCTTGATATTAAGTGCCCCCGCATAGCTTTTATAGCTCGAGTAGAGAGGTTCAAATACGATAATCTCATCGCCGGGATCGCAGGTTATCGCCATGGAAAAGAAAATCGCTTCGCTCCCGCCAGTGGTGATAAGGACATCCTTGGGGGCAAGAGGCAATCCGCGACGCTGGAAGTAGGTGGACCACGCCTCTTGTGCTTCGGCAAGACCCGTGGATGGCGCATAGGCAAGCACGCCCTTGCGCCATTTGGAAACCTCTTTCCAAAACGCAGTAGGAGCCAATAAATCCGGCTGGCCAATATTGAGCGCATACACTTTGACGCCGCGCTTCGTGGCAGCCTGCGCCGCGGGAAGGTACTTGCGGATAGGAGATGCGATCATCTCATTTGCGCGTTTAGAAATGGTAGGCATTGCTTTAATGTAAGTATACTAGATTGCTAACCTAATTCTGATAATGTCATTCCTGACCGAGATCAGGAATCCAGACAAAAAACAAACAACAAATCGGTGTTTTCTTTTGGTTTCTCGCTGGAGTTTACCCCGTACCGCGATACGGGGCGGGAATGACGTTGAAAATCGGAATTTGAATAGCAATGCACTATAACACAGTGAATATATCTATTTAGACCTTGGGATAGCCGGCATCTTCGGCACATAGGCCATCCCGTCTCGCGGGTTCGCCCCAAAGCAGTTTGAGACTCACTTACCACTCGACCCCCAATCCGGGGTGAGAATACTTGGTTTCCCTGATTTAGTCTGAATATACTTATACGCCTCAAGCGCCGCCTTCGCCCCTTCGCCTGCCGAGATCACTACTTGCTTATAATCTACATCAGTCACGTCTCCTGCGGCAAACACCCCCGGCACATTGGTGCGATTTTCCTTATCGACCGTAACCTGCCCTTTTTTATCCAACATAACTAATCCTTTCACCCAGTCTGTCCTTGCGATATATCCTATCTCTATAAATACTCCGTCTATCGAGGTTGCTCCTTGCGCATGGGTCGCCATATCCTCCCAGCGTACTCCGTCCACCTTGGAGTCGCCTGTCACTTCAATAATTTTCTTATTATAAATTATTTCTATGTGCTCAATTGCGGTCACCGCCTCAATGAGACGCGCCGATCCCAAAAGCTTCTCGCGCTGGGGAAAAAGATACACTTTTTGGCAAAGCCGCGAAAGATATTCAGCCGCATCCAAAGCTCCTCCTGCCGCCCCTACCACTCCTGTAATTTTCCCTTTGTAGAGAGGTCCATCGCAATTGGCGCAATACGTGACACCCTTCCCTTTCAAACGGTCTTCTCCTGGCACATTCAGCTCCCGGGGGGTAAGCCCAAACGCGAGGATAATCGCCTGTGCCGTTTCAGTGCCGGATGAAATTTCCACCCGGAAATGACCGTCTTCCTGCTCAATCTTTTTCACTTCTTCAAATTTTAAAGTTCCCCCGAAATCCTCGTATTGCTTTTTGAAATTTTCCATGAGATCAAGCCCATGCGTCTGCCCGAGGACACCCGGATAATTTTCAATCCAATCAGTGAGCGCCGCCTGCCCGCCAAGGTCGCGCGAAATAATGCACGTCGAAAGTGCGCGGCGGCATGTATAGATGCCCGCAGACATGCCCGCGGCGCCCGCACCCACAATAATTATATCCCACATACTTTTCTTTTACTAAAATTAAGTTAAATGTATGCGTCTGGATGCGTTGTGAATGCGTTTAGATGCGATCTTTATCTTTTTATCGCACTCATACGCATCCACTACGCACATAAACGCAATTATATCCCTAACGCCTTCTTCAACGCATCCTTCTGTTGCACCCCCACCATTTGCTGCGCTACCTGCCCGCCTTTAAATACGATAAGCGTAGGGATAGACATCACATTATAGGCTTGTGCAATTTGGGGGCTCTCATCCACATTCAGTTTCCCTATTTTCAAAGGCTTCCCCTCTTGCTCGCGAGCAAGTGATTCTATAATGGGCCCTTGTATTCTGCACGGACCGCACCACGGCGCCCAAAAATCAACAAGCACGGGAACGTCCGCTTTTAGAACCTCTGTGTCGAAATTTTCGTCGGTAAAAGTGATTTCTGCCATATAATTTCCAAAAAAATAATAAAAGTATCACCCCTACTATATCGAATATGCATATTCCTGTCTATGCACTATGTATGAAGAGAGGCGGGTAAACTCACAACACTATTTCTCCAATGTTGCCCATATATATTGCAGCAGCTTCCGTTCGCTTTCTACAATGTTCTGATCAATAATGACCGTGGCGCTCACATTCGGAAGCGACACCAGCGCAACCCGATCGTCACCTACAAGAATATCAGAAGAAATCTGGAAATCCTTGGGAAGAATCTTAACCTCGCTTAAGTCCCGGCGGTGCGGCTGTGCCGCGATGCGCGCGGCTTGGCGCGAATACACGAACATATCGTATATTTTGCCTCCCCTATTTTTCAATAATTGAAACATATGACGATTTTCTTCGTAAGAAAATACCTTAAAATACTCTTCCATTGATACCATTGCCCAAACCTCTTTTGAACGGAACACAGCCTCATACACCTTGGTTAGCTGCTCTTTGCCTTCATAAAATTCAACCCCAGGCCTGTTTCCTGCCTGCGATGAGAGCAACTTCAGCTCTGGCACTACCCGTGTGGCCAGTTCTTTCTTCTCTTCAATAAGTTTCAATAATCTCTCCGGATCCTCAGCCCGCAAATACATCTTTCTCCCCTTTGGCACTTTCACCAACAGCCCTTTCTTCAAGAGCTCGTCCACCACCAAATACGTCGTCGGCCGCTTCATAACGGCCTTGTGTGCAATATCCGTTACCGACGCAATCCCCAACCCTAAACAAACCATATAGACCATCGCTTCACTTGCCGTAAATCCTAATTTTTCAAGTGTCTGCGTATGAATCATACACACTGAATGTCATCCCTGGCCGAGACCAGGGATCCAGAAAGCAAAAAAGGTATAATCTTCCTTAATGATCTTATTTAAATTTTCACATTTTGTCAATATTTCTGACAAAAAGTTAAAAAATAATCAATATATTATCATATTTACTGCATATGTTATTTAGAAACTATAATTTTCATCTAAAATTCTTGACATTTTTCTCATTTCATACCTATACTACTGCGTCAAAATCACATTCACAATCGAAATGAGGTGAATAAAAATGAATAAACCCACAACTCCTAAAAAACCAGCAGCAGCACCAACGCCACCACCAGCGCCGCAGCAAGATCCTAACCCGACGCCACTCCCATAGAGAAACCCTCCATGGAAAAGACCGCCAGTGGGGTGACGTAAATCCGGCCCGTCGCACCCTGATAACACGACGCGACTGGCTTAAACCTTTTGGAGGCAAAATGAATTTCTTAGAAGTTTTTCTAGTCGACGCGGTCGCCGCTCTCCTAATAGTCTTGATATTTGAACTAATAGGACAAGGCGACGAGGAAGGATGGCTTGGTAACTTACTAGACTGGGTGCTTGGCCAGATCAAGAAAGGGCGACCAATGCCGTCTCCTCAGAATGAAACACAGGATCCACAGTACAGGATCGCAATCCTGTACCAAATTATCGAAACTGCGAAACTCGGCTTGCTCAATCATCCATGTTGGCGAGCTGAAGCCTGGATACTTACGGTTCCTAATAGCAGGGTGGCTGCAGATCGTGCACGTGTACTACTTCTAGACGAGCACCAGTGGTGGGGACAGAAAATTGCCATAAGGGCTATAGTAGAGGATAAGGACGGATGGATTCTTGCCAATCTCGCCGAAAAGATTGGCTGGATAGGAAATTTATTCGTTCTCCAACATCAAGACAGGAAAGGCGCCTTCTAAGGGGAGAAGGCGCCTTTTACTTATAACATCAGGTTAATATATATCACCTATGACAGCTAGGCATTATACAAAGAAACTGCTTATTTAAGACAAAATAAAATCGACCGACAAACGCCGATCGAGAAAATATTCAATACCTTAGCTATTTAAATTGTTCTACGTAGAACAACTAAAATCTATTTCTTCATTACACTTGTTATTACAGTAATGAGGCTAGACAATATTTTATGATTATACTCAATACCGTCTTCTTTCTATCCTTTCATTTGCAACTCTCGTTGTCTCATTAACAAATCCTTTTGCAACTTCTGATGCATATTGTACTGTTCCATCTCTTATCATTTTCGTCTTAATCGAAGCAATTTCTGATTTACCTTGCAATTTTTGATTATTTATATCAATTTCGTAAATTCTTCTTAGATAAATTAGTCGATTGATTAACGCAAAGAGATAAATTAAAATTATGAATCCGATTCCAAATATTGTGAAATTGCTCATAATATTGCTCTGGTGGACCTGGGGGGAATCGGACCCCCGCCTCCGCAATGCGAATGCGGCGTTTTACCACTGAACTACAGGCCCTAAAACTTTGAATTTCTAGAACTTTCTAGCAGTTGGGGTCATTTGGTGGACCTAGGGAGAATCGAACTCCCACCTCCTCCATGCCATGGAGGCGTTCTACCACTATACTATAGGCCCATAATAACAGTTTATCAGTTATTATCTTCACGTTAATAGTTTTTTGCCCCCAGTATGAATCGAACATACATCTATCCCTTAGGACGGGACTGTTCTATCCATTGAACTATGGGGGCATATCTAACCACATTTCTGTATAAATTCTAAACGATAGTGTAACATTTAATCAGAGTTTGCACAGTCTATCCAAATTTTATTCACATTCTATATACATTATACCTTTAACTCAACCCTATGTTTCATGATTCCTCAAAAATCGGCAAAAACGATGAAACGATTATTGGCGCCACGGTAAAACTTGAGGGGGATTTTGTGGGAGAGAACAATGTGGTCGTGGAAGGTACGGTGCGCGGCAGCATGAAAACAAAACAAAATTTACGAATTACTCCAAATTCAAAAATATTCGCCTCCATTGAGGCCCAAAATGCAACCATTGCGGGAGAGGTTCATGGCAATATAAAAATCATAGAACAGTTGGAATTGCTTTCTACTGCGCGGATTAATGGCGACATTGAGGCAAAAGCAATATCAGTAGCGAATGGTGCGGTGATCAATGGCAAGATTAGCATGGGAAATGCGCAAGGAAACAGTGTCAATATTACAGAACATGCATCATTCGCCAATAACCACCCCCTTGTTGCTAAATCTGTCATGGAAAGAAAAAACAAATAACCGCAAAGGGCGCTATGTACCATTATTTCTTTGATTCCTCTTTGCACCATAAGCGTTTTCACCAGGATGTGGCAAGGATAGAAACACGCATCACTGACCTTGGTATTAAGGGAAGACTCACGAGGCTTACGCCGCTCCATGATCTCCGCGAAACTGTGGAGGAATCATTAACCCAAGGCGCCCATACGCTCATTGCCGTAGGGAACGATCATCTTCTCTCACGCATTGCGAGCGTGTTACGCAACCACCCCCACTGCACCCTGGGTATAATCCCGGTTGGTGCCGGCCCTTTTATAATTTCTCATACTCTTGGCATTCCGGAGGGGATAGCCGCGTGCGACACGCTCGCCGCGCGCAGGCTGGAAGTATTCGATGCGGGCATCATGAACGACCGTGAACTCTTTATCTCTGCAATTGAAATACATAATATCCTCTGCAGCATTGAGTGCAATAACAAATATCACCTCACGCCGCTCTCCCCATCGCATGTGACTATACAAAATTTAATTTCATTTCAATATCCCGATAATTGTGATAACCCCGCTGATGGTCAATTAAGTATTTATATTCATCCGCAAGCGCCGCAATCATGGTGGAAAAAAAGAACCACCGAGCGCCTCACCCATTGTATGACAAAAAAAATTACCGTTTCGCCACTGAATGGAGAATCCACTGCCACCATAGACGGTTTTAAAATTATCCGCCTTCCTTTTACCGCTGAAATCCTGCAACACCATTTCACCTTTATTGTAGGGAAGACTCGATTGTACTAAAATAATTTACTAATATTAGCAAAAAATCCCTTCTTTTTAGAAGGGATAAAATTTTTACCCAACTACTATCGCGTAGTGGACTGTGTAGTGCCAAAAGAAGTCGCTTGTTGTGGCAGGTGCGCGATTCGCGCTTCTTTCTCTTTATCGCGCAGCACCGTACTGTCCACAATCATCTTATCTTTGGTGAGGGACACCACCTGATTGCGGTTTATGAGTAAATCCACATTCCGCAATACGCTCGCCACTATCCCCGTGGGGCGCACCTGATACTGCATGACACTCTGGCTCTCAATATCGATTTCAAGACCGACCACGTGGCCGAGGTTGTGGTGGTCGACTGTTTCTACAGGAATATGGAATAGCTGATCTGTGTTAATCATCATGGCGGTGATGATATTCAAATATTTTTCTGCGCCGCGCTAGCATCAGTGCGGCGACGGAAGAGAAACGCCTGCTGTGCCACCGTAAGCAGCGTCGTCACCAGCCAATAGAGGGAAAGCCCCCCGGGGAGCCTGGTGCCGATAAAAATTGTCATCAGTGGCATCATATAGAGCATTTGTTTATTCATGATGGCCGTCATACTCTCATCCTTGGCGCCCGGTACCTTAGGCTGCGGTTTGGTGACCAGCATCTTCGACTGCCAGAATTGCGCAAGGCCGGCAAGGACCGCAAGAGGGATTGAAGGATTCGTGAGATTCAAAAATCCGAAGCTAATCGGCTGGATAAATTCCGGCTTCGCGATAAAAGGATAGAGCGCCTCGAAACCGTTTGAACTTATACCATGCCCAAATACCTGATACAGAGCAATAAAGAAAGGCAATTGGACCAATAAGGGCAGGCATGAAGAGAATGGATTCACCTTTTCTGTCTTATACAATTCCATGGTGGCGCGCGCAAGCGCTTCCTTGTTATCGCTGTGTTTTTGCTTTAACGCATCCATCTTAGGCTGGAGGGATTGCAGCGCTTTTTGGGAGCGGATTGATTGCAAGGAAAGAGGATACAGCAGCGCTTTCACGGCAATCGTGAGTGCTACGATGGCAATGCCGATATCATGGCCGGGAAGTACATTGTAAAAAAATATCAAAAGATTAAAAAGCGGCTGATAGAGAATGAGATTATAAATATATTTCATAAGTAGTAATGCTTATGGTACAGGATCAAATGCAGGCGGGTGCAGTGGATGACATTTTAGGATTCTTCTTACTCCCAACACAATACCGCGAAGCGCGCCGTGGCGCACCAATGCCTGTCTTGTATACTCTGAACACGAAGGAAAAAATCTGCAATGGCCCCACGGACGCCGCATAGGCCCGTGGTCGGGAGAAAGGATTATCTGGTACCATCGAATGCCATGGGCCAATAACGTACCAATAAAATAATTAAGTGAAGTGGCAATTTTTCTCATATCTTAGCCGTTTTTTGAGTATTCTGCCTTAACACTGAAAGATGCCTCACCAATAACAACAAATCATTTTCTATAGCTTTAAATGGCTGTGGTGATAAATATCTTTTTACGATAAAAAATATATCTAACCCCACAGGAAGAGAAGAAAAATTTTTCCGCACTGCTTCCCTTAACTGCCGCCGCAGACGGTTGCGCCCCGTCGCGTGCTTAATGACGCTATTTGGTATCACAAACCCAACCCTTGTGCTCTTCATTCCGTTCCGGCAATAACGCATTCCTATCCATGCGCAATTCCTGACGCCACCTTCCCGATAGATGCGGTTAAAATCCTCTGAACTCCTGATACGGTGCTGCAGGGATAACATAATTATTTCTTGTGCGCGGTGGCTCCTTACACGGTCAATCGCGCCCTTTTCTTGGTCCTGCGCCTCGAAAGCACGTGCCTGCCGCTCTGTGTTGCCATGCGCGCGCGAAATCCATGGACGCGCGAACGTCTGCGTGTTTTTGGTTGATAAGTGCGTTTTGGCATAGTAATAAAAATACGAAAATTGAATACGGTTACGTATACTATACCGAAATACCCCCCTGCCAGCAAGTGAGAGAAATCAATAATGACTCATGCACAAAGTCTGCACAGGTTGTACACAAAATTGCCAAAAAACCTTATTTTCTGCTATGGTGATGCCGTGCTATGATAGATGCATCACACCAAAATAGCGTCGTATTGATCGTACATGACCGCTCGTCTCGATGACGTTTCAACGACCTATGCCTGACATGACCCATAATGAACTCTGGCAAGCCGTGCTCGGGGAACTCGAGCTCTTGCTTTCTCGTGCGCATTTCACCACGTGGTTCAAACATACATTCATTATCGAAAAGGACGGTATTCGATTGGTCGTGGGTGTTCCCAACACCTTTACCAAAACATGGCTTGAAAATAAATATCACACGTCAATCCTCAAAGCGCTCCGTAGTGTCACCCATAATGAGGTGCGCGAAGTGTCCTACCAGGTGGAAACCCGGCATACGGCACTGCAAACGCCTTATACTCCTCTCGAGGCTAGCTCAGGACCCGCTGCCGAACCTATGGCCCCGCATACGATGAGCCGCATGGACGAACACGGCCTCAATCCCCGCTATATATTCCAGTCATTTGTGGTAGGGAAAAATAACGAGCTTGCGCACGCAGCCGCCAGGGCGGTTGCCCAGCAGCCAGGAATGGTCTATAACCCTCTTTTCATTTATGGAGGGGTGGGGCTGGGCAAGACGCACCTAATGCAGGCAATCGGGCACGAACTACTAAGCCATGACCCCTCAAAAAAAATCCTCTATACCTCATGCGAAAAATTTACCAATGAATTCGTGTTCTCCATTAAAAATGGCAACGCAGATTCGTTCAAAGACCGCTATCGCAATGTCGACATATTGCTCATTGATGATATTCATTTCATGACAGGGAAAGAACAGACCCAGGAGCAATTTTTCCACACCTTCAACGAACTCCATCAGCATAACCGACAAATCGTCATCTCTTCCGATCGCCCTCCCAAAGCGCTTCCCGGGCTTGAGCAAAGGCTCATTTCCCGATTTGAATGGGGTATGATCGCAGATATCGGCATGCCTGACTTGGAAACCAGAACTGCCATCCTTGAACGCAAGCTTACCGAGCGCAATATCACCCTTGATGCGAGTATTATAGCGTCCATTGCCTCTGCTATTCAATCAAATATCCGCGAATTAGAAGGGGTCCTTAACCGCATCCTTGCCTACCAACAGCTCGGCGGCACCATCCTTACCCCCGAATCAGTGCGTTCGCTCCTTATCACTATTACAGCGACCCCCAAACGAGGCGCAATCACCCCTAAACATCTCATGAAGGTAGTGGCGCAATACTATGACATTTCCATTGAAAACTTGATCGGTGAGAGTAGAAAGAAGGAATTGGTAATGCCGCGGCAAATCGTTATGTATCTCATGCGGGAAGAGATAAAAAGCTCTTTCCCTAATATTGGCGCTGAACTCGGCGGGCGCGACCATACGACTGCTATGTACGCATATACAAAAATCGTTGATGAGTTGGAGAAGAATGAAAGAATACGTCAAGATATTGCGCTCATCCGCCAGCAGTTATTCAACCAGACATGGGATAAAGGGTAAATGAACTGTGGGTGAAAATAATTTTTTTCTCTTTTTTTCTCTCCCACCGTCTCCTCTCCTCAAACCATACACACCTTACTAAAAATAATTACTTTTGGATAACAACAAGAGAAGTTGTTAAAAAAAATCTCTTTTATTTAATTTCCTTTTAAAATGTAATTAAAAAATTTCATTTTTTCTCCTCACCCTCGTTTCACACCTTTTATACACCACCCTTATCACTACCATCACTCAATATATAAAATAAATGATTATGATATTCACCTGCACACAAGAAAATCTTCATCGTGGGTTTGGGGTTGTCAGTCATGTGGCGAGCCGTGCCACCACCCTTCCCATCCTTTCTAATATTCTCATGGAGATACAAGGCAATACCCTTGTGCTTTCGGCAACCAACCTCGAAATTGGGGTCCAAACAAAAGTGCGGGGTAGGGCGGAGGAGGAGGGAAAAATTGTAGTGCCCGCAAAACTTATCAGCGAGTGTGTATCGCTTCTTCCGAGAGAAAATGTAAGCATTACCCAAGAAGGGGAGAATTTAAAGGTGCAAAGCGGATCATTTGAAAACAAAATCCACACCGTTCCCGCCGATGATTTCCCCCTTCTTCCGGTAATAGAAAAGCAAATAGCATTCTCTTTGCATCACGCAAAACTAAACGAACTTATTCAAGCCACGCTTTTTGCCGCTTCATTTGATTATACAAGGCCTGAGCTCGCGGGGGTGTATATGCACATTGTGAAAGGAAAATTGACCGCCGCGGCCACCAATAGTTACCGTTTGGCTGAAAAAAGCATAGAAATTACAAATCAAACTATTGATCTTCCGGGTGTAATTATCCCTATCCGCACCATGCAGGAGGTGGCAAGAATACTTCCTTTAAGCCATGCGGACCAAGGTGAAGAAGATATGGTGGAGGTGGTGATTGGCCAGCACCAGGTGTCATTTATGATGGGGGATACCGTGATGGTGAGCCGGCTTATCGAGGGGCTGTATCCTGCCTATCAGGAGATTATACCCTCTACATATGAATCACTCATCACGGTTGAAAAGGAGCTTTTAGCGCAAGCACTGCGCGCGGCAAGTCTGTTTTCAAAATCGGGCATGAATGATATTTCTCTCATGGTACTCCCCGAAGAGCAGGGGGTGCGGTTGCGCGCGATGAATATCCATGTAGGAGAAAATACCACCGTGGTTCCCGCGAAGGTGGAAGGAAAATCTGATGAAGTAGTGTTGAATTGGCGCTATCTCGCGGAAGGGCTCGAGAGTATCACGACCGAGTCAGTGAATATAGAAGTCACGAATTCTAAAATCCCCGTGCTTCTCAAACCCTCAGGAGTGAAAGATCATCTCTACCTCATTATGCCCATTCGGCAGTAAGGGTGCCTAAAAATAAACTTTTCGTTTCCTTCCTCGTCAACCATGGATGATCTCTATATCTTATAATTAGTCAGAGCTTTAGTGATATGTTATTTTTTATGGCACCTAAGGATTCTCATGCGTCCTAAAGGAAAAATTTTAGTGTCTGGGTCCATGGTCTACGATAAAATCATGGATTTTCCAGGGCGGTTTGTTGATAATATTATACCTGAGAAAATTCATGCTTTAAGCGTTAATTTTGTTGTGGAGAAAATAGAGGTGAAGGTGGGTGGTACAGCCGGAAATATCGCATATAATTTAAAGCTTTTAGGAGAGGAACCAGTCATTTTTTCGCAAGCTGGCAGAGACTTTGGCGTATATCAGAAATGGCTGCAGCGCCACCGTATTGCGTCCGATGAGATAAGGCTCGTGTCACGCAAGGATACGACAGTAGCCCACATTATCACTGACCGCGACGATAATCAGATTGCCGCACTGCATTTGGAGACCATGGGAGTACCTTGCGGGATTACTGCACAAAAGGTGAAGCGGCACTTGCCCGTGGCAATGGCGATTATCGCGCCCGGCAATGTCACTGATATGATGGATGCGGCAAGGGTGTATAAAACACTAGGGGTGCGGTATATTGCAGACCCGGGACAAGAGATTCCGCTGTTGTCAGCTCGCGAACTTAATTATTTAATACAAGGAGCCCACGTATTGATCAGTAATGACTATGAATTTGCCCAAATAAAACAAAAGCTTAAACAGAGCGAGAAGGAAATTTTACGCAATGTAGAAACTATTGTGGTAACACTGGGAGCAAAAGGTTCGCTTATTTATCATAGGGCCCATACGTATACCGTGAAGGCGGTGCGTCCGAAAAAAGTAGTGGACCCGACTGGTGCAGGAGACGCGTATCGCGCCGGGTTTATTAAAGGCTTAGTCAGCGGGTGGAGCCTGCCGCGATGCGGTGAATTTGCGTCCTATATCGCGAAATTTCCTGTGGAACATTATGGTACGCAGGAGCATCGATTCAAGGTAAGGTAACTACTCACTGGGGCATTCTCCAATCCCGCAGTGGAGTCCCCTCTTTTGCATGGTGGGGGTGTCGATGGTCAGTGGGTTGCATGCAGGTGAGGTTAAGAGGTAGAATTTTTACTGAAATCGCGCAACATACTATACTGAAAGAGTGCCAGTACCGGCACAATACGTGTATCTGATTTTTAATCCTTTATATGCGGCTATTCCGCCCACCGCGCATCAATCCTCTATTTGCAATGTTCTTATACGGGACGCTCACCGGGGCCTTTGTGACACTCCTCGTCGTCACCCGTTTTTCGCCCCTTGCAGGTTCAGATGACCAAGGAGCGGTGAAAGGTGTCTCTACTGAAATACAGGCGCAACCGCAGGGTGTGGTATCATTGCGCGCAGTGAGTGCACCTTTGCAGGGAGCGCTTTCGGACGCAGTAGTGGTGAAACGCGCGATAGACGGCGATACTGTAGAGCTTGAGAGCGGACTGCGGGTGCGCTACATCGGTATGGATAGTCCTGAAATGGCAGAGCGCGGGGTTGAGGGGTGTTTGGCTACGGCTGCGCAAGAAGCAAATAGTAATTTAGTGCAAGGCAAAACCGTCCGTATGGAACGCGATACCAGCGATAAAGACCGCTACGGAAGGCTATTGCGGTACGTGTGGCTCGATACTATGCAGATCAATATCATGCTGGTGGAACAAGGGCTTGCGCGCGCGGTGGCCTACCCGCCAGACGTGAAATACCAGCAAGAGCTTGCCGCTGCAGAAACGCGCGCAAAAGAAGGGAGGCGCGGGCTTTGGGGAGATTTGTGCCGCACGGCCGCATCCGGCGATGCCACAGAGGAGCAAACGGTTTCTCCTGCGCTCCCGCCCGTGTCAGAGTGCACTATGAAGGGAAACATTTCGAACGGCGAAAAGATATACCATCTCTCTGGGTGCAAAAGTTATACAAAAACCGTCATCACGCCCGCAACCGGCGAGCGCTGGTTCTGCACCGAAGAAGAAGCGCGTGCCGCCGGCTGGCGGAAGGCAAAAGATTGTCCGAATTAGTAGTATATACTATTATTACCAGCCAACCATTGTTCATCGTGATATAGCATTATGTTAATGCATTCCACATTAGTTCAAATGCTGATCGTTGCATCTCATTAATTTCTTTGCTTTCAATAATAACACCCATAAAATTTTCTCGGTATGAGACGAGCGCCACTTTATTAGCGTAAATTTCAGTATCAGCGTTGAAAATAAAGTTTTTGCTTGTAATAATTTTAATCTCTCGTAGATCCTTCAAGCTCGACGTTTCCCAATCTCGAGCTGCTTGAGAGTCGTATGCAATAGCACGCAGTCTTATTTTTTTCCTCACTCGTTCTCCTACATACCATCGGTAATATTCATAGGGCATGAGCTGATAAAAATTTGTAAGGCCTGTGTAGCTCAGGATAGTACCACCATCAAGGGTACAATCGAGTGTATCTTGATAGAGTTCTTTCATTCCACCCATACCTTCGTAGTATGTAATTCTCGGTTTTTGTGGGAGTACGTTATGAACCGCACGTAGTTCAGGCAAGAGATTCTCGATAGCCCTCTTTTGTTCATCAACATTCCGCCCGAGCTGTCTCACGTCCTCGATGAAATAGAACCGTTTCTTCCCTTGAATGCCTGTTTTGATAAATCCCTCGCGGATCATTTCGGGAAGCAAGTTGTATACAGTCGTTCTCTTCAAGGACGATTTTTTTGCAATATCAATTACCGACCCCTTCCCAAGTTCAAGAAGTGCCACATACATCAGCGCTTTTTTATCCGAGAATCCAATATCTTGCAACGATTTTTTCAATGATGTCATAAATGTCTACTAAAGTGGACATTTATATTTTGCCCTGTGTATGTAAAAAAGTCAAATAAATCTAGTATAAAATATTATTATAAGTCAGATAATTATAATGTTTATTGTTTTTTTGTCTAGTTCTAATAGACTAAATAAAGTCAAAAAACAACTCAGGAATTCATTTATAGTACATTAACAAAAGAAAGGAACAAATATGATCAAAACTTTTGATGATATTCTATTCCCACTCCAAATGAGATGGGAATATGCACTGGGAAATGTTGCTTCGGATAGCCGCGGTGAGTTTGATAAAAAGCAATTTAATGAGCGCGCGCCACGCCTCTATCCTGGCTTTAATCACGTTGCGCCACATCCTCGTATCGGTGTCATGAACTTAATGATACCAGTGGGATGTAATGCCACTTGTCCAAATATCTGCTATACGGATATTGGAAAGCGGAGGCGTACCACAGAGCATTTGACGTTTCGCCAGATTCTCGGACTTCTGGAACAATTCCGCTCTTTAGGCGGAAAACTTGTACGAATCGTGGGCGATGGCGAGCCGGTTCTGTATCGAGAACTCCCTCAACTTTGCCAATGGGTATGGGAGAAGGGGTTGAATCTTGTTATATTCTCGAATGGGGTTCTTATGCCGCAGTCGATGCTACAGGAGTATGAGCGAGGTAATTTGTACTTCTACATTAAACTCTGGAGTGAGAGAATAGATGTACAAAAGGCGATGGTTGCTCCAAAGATTCCATATCGTTATCAGGATGGTGATATTGGACTAGCACCTTCTTCCTTTTATCAACTTTACGAAATTGATTTATCAAGAGTTGGTTTTCAAGTAATGTTCTCCTCACTGAATGAGGAGGATGCGTGGCGGATTGTACAAGGACCCAAAAGCAAGCTCCCGCTCTTAGTGGAGAATTTTATAGCTCAAGGAGCTGGCGCAGGACACACCGAACTCACTCCGAGAGTGGTATCGCCGGCAACAAAAGCATGCACACAGCCAGAGAGGAGCTCTTATTTATGCGTCGTTAATTCTTGTGGCCGATTACAGGCGGGGACATTTGTTCCTGAGGGTGCCATCCCTATTATTGGGCAACTGACTGATGTGTGGAGTTCAATTTTCACCTCGCATGAGCCTTTCTTCGAGGCAAGATATCCGGCAGAACCTGGATGCTTCTGTGAACGATTCCGTTCACAACACCGTTGAGAAAATGTAAGTCGGAATGATTGATATCCTCGTGAATCATTCCGACTCCTTTTTGTAAGCGAGCGTTGGTTCTGCACCGAAGAAGAGGCACGTGCCGCCGGCTGGAGGAGGGCAAAAGATTGTCCGAATTAAATTAAGCCCCGCATTTTAGTGGCGTACACTGGCCCCTGTTCTGGCGAAAAAGGAATTAAAAAAGCAGGAGTGACGAAAGATCACATCCCCTGCTTTTTCGAGCTCACGAAGCCTTTTGTGGCTTCATTTTTAAACACTTTATTGTGTTATCTAAACTTTGCATGCGATTTACGGAACAATTTCGATATCGATGGTATTGCCTTCGGTGACCGTGCCGTCGGTGTGGGTGAGCACCGCGGAAAGGCGGTAGCGGCCGAGGCTGGGCGCTTCTTCCCAGATGAGACTCGAGCGCTCGCCTTGCGTGTTGGCAACGCCTAAGAATATAGTTTGATTGGTGGCGAGATTGCGCAGATACAGGTCAACTTTGGCAATCGTCGCATCGCCTCGCCCGGTAAGCACGATCGGCTGGGGGTATGCGTTCGCCTGCAGGGAAGCGCCTGGTGCGGGTTTCACCCATTCGATGGCAGATGTGCCAGTGTTGCGCGCTACGGTAATGGGAACGCTCACCATGCGGCTGTTGTCGATGTCGTCAAACGCAGTCACGGTGAGATTATACGCGCCGTCTCCTAAAGCCCGGAGCGGCACTGCGGCAGTGAAGGGCGGAGATTTGAGTGTGGCAAGCAGCTGATTGTTCACGCTCACCTCAATGCGGCTTAATCCCCGCGGCGCCGAGGCATTTGCCGCGACCGTCACCTCCTGTCCCGTCACTGTGGTGCGTTCGCTCGGGCTATTGACAGTTAATGTGGGGCGGTTTGTTTCCGTATGGAGGTCATCGTATGCGATGGGCGGCGTAATGGTGGAGGGCGTAAAGCCATTTGCGGCAGCCCAGCGCTGTACCGCCTCTTCCCAAGTGTAGTATTGGGGATCATCAAGTGGGTTCGTGGGTGTGGGGCCTAAAGGATCGCTCTTGTTTACATAGTGGAGGATGTTGTGCACCGCGCCCGTGCGGTATTCCATAATGAAGGAAGCAGGCGTGAGGTCGGTCGCAAGTTTTCCTGAGGCGCGGTCAATGCGGATGAGTGTATCGCCTTCCACCCTGCCGTTGAGCATGGGTTTTTGGGGAAGTGAAAGGGGGTCTGGTTGTGGGAATTGCTCAATGGGCGCCTTCTCCAGTGCGCGCTTCATGAACGTGTTCCAAATTGGCGCAGCCACCACAGATCCGTCCGCGCCTTTCTTCATGCTGGTGAAATCGTTATTCCCCACCCATACGCCTGCGGCAAGCGAAGGAGTAAAGCCGATGGTCCATGCGTCCCGGAAATCGTTGGTCGTGCCGGTCTTCGCGGCCACCGGCCGGTCGCCCAGCTGCAGTTTGCTCTGCGCCCCAAACATGAACGTGCGCGCATTATTATCCGACATGATATTGGTGACTTGAAGCGCTACCTGTTTTGGCACAACTTCTCTTCCCTCATCTTGGGCCGCTTTCCAGATTGTTTTCCCGTCCTTGTCTTGGATAGCGAGCAGCGCAATCGGCGTATGGTATATGCCGCCTTGGCCAAGCGAGGACAGGGCTGCGGTATGTTCCAGAAGTTTTATCTCTCCCCCGCCCAAGACCAGCGACAAGCCGAAGCGGGAGCGGTCAGAGAGTGTGGTATATCCCATTTTTTCAGCTTGAGTAAGCACTTGATCCACTCCGGCAAGGTACAGGGCTTTTACCGCAGGCGTGTTGAGGGATCCGGCAAGCGCGGTGCGGATGGATACTGGCCCGCGCTCCTTGCCGTCATAGTCGTGCGGCGCGTAGTCTTTTTCAATGTCAGTTTTGAATACCGTATCCACATCGAAAAGGATGGTATCAGGGGAATAGCCGCCCCGTGTAAGAAGTGTCGCGTATACAATGGGTTTGAATGATGACCCCGGTTGGCGCGGGGAGAGCACGACATTGAAATTCCCGTCATGTTTCGTGTCAAAATAGTCGCGCGATCCCACCATAGCGAGTATTTCGCCGTTTGTGGCATTCATGGCAATCATTGCGGCGTTCGTCGCTTTAAAATCTTTTTCATTCCTTTTCACGCCTTCGGTGACCGCTTCCTCGGCTATTTTTTGGAGTTTGAGATCAAGCGTGGTCACGACTTTTAAGCCGCCTTGCTGGACCTGTATTTCTCCATAGCGTTCGGTCAATAGCTCCCGTATAAACATCACGAAGTGAGGAGCGGTGATGGCGTCCTTGAATGGCTGAAACGCGATTTTTTCTTTTTTTGCGGCTTCTGCATCCTCTTTGCTGATATAGCCTTGTTCCGCCATCTGGCCGAGGAGGTATTGCTGCGCGGTAAAAAGTTCTTTCGTGTGGGTGCCGTACGGCGAGTAGTAGGTGGGGGCTTTGGGGATGACCGCAAGCGCTGCAGCCTCGGCAAGCGACACGTCGTGCGCCGATTTGCCGAAATAGGTCTTCGCCGCAGCCTCGATTCCGTAGTTTGAGCCGCCATAGG
Source organism: Patescibacteria group bacterium (assembly GCA_041645165.1). NCBI lineage: Bacteria > Patescibacteria group bacterium. Next base: position 78,647 of record JBAZQN010000002.1, read on the forward strand.
GAATCTCATTCAGGTACATCTCGAGAATTTTGTCTTTCGTAAAGGCATGCTCCATGCGCCACGTGAGCACCACTTCCTTGATTTTGCGCGTGAATGTTTTTTCGTTCGTGAGCACTGCATTTTTTACGAATTGCTGGGTGAGTGTGCTGCCGCCGCCTCCTGAGGGGCCGAGGTTTACCACATAGCGGAATACAGAACGCACAATGCCGCGGATGGAAATACCCTGATGGTTATAGAAATTGCGGTCCTCCCGCACGATCGTCGCCCATTTCAGGTATTCCGGAATTTCATTGAGGGCAATGGGAGTCCGTTTTTCGTCTGAATACAGCTCATAGAGCACGGTGGCGCCGGTGCGGTCATAGATTTTGGTTGAAAGGGGCGTAGGGCGTTCAATGATGCCGGTAGTGCTCGGCAGTCCTCGGGTAAGCCAAAACAGCGCGCCCGCCGTTGCGGGCAGCGCAATAAGCGTAGTGATAATGATTGCGCGAAGCGCTTTCTTTTTTATGCCGCGGTGGGGCAGGTGCGGGGTGCGGGAAGCGCGGCGCGGCGCAAGAGCTACCGTATGGTCGCGGTAGCCGCGCCAAGAACGGGGCGATTGAGTGCGTTGGAGAGGAGGGATGGGCATGTTAAGAAAATCAAAATGCAAAATTCAAAACTCAAAATAGGGATATTCCGTCCCGCCTTGGCGGGATTCCATAATTTTAATTTTTGGTCTCTGGTTTTTGAATTTTTGCTCCTCTAGCCATTATACCAGATGTCGGCTACAATGGTGACAGGCTTACTTAGGCGCCTAAAAAATAACATATCCAGCCATCTGCGTCATGCCAGATGAAAATAAGGACAAACCTTTGAAATAAGTGAAATGTTATTTTTTTAAGCGCCCTTATTTATCATCTCATTATGGAGGCGCGAAGCGCAAAATCTAAAGAGGATATAAAAGAACTTCTTGACCGCGGCACTGCGGATGTCATTGACCGGAACCATATTGCGGGAAGGCTTTCAGAGGACAAAAAATTGAGGGTGAAGCTTGGGATTGACCCTTCAGGCACTGATTTGCACTTGGGGCATGCCGTCGTGGTGCGCAAATTGAGGCAATTCCAGCTCCGCGGCCATACGGTGGTGCTGATCATCGGCGATTGGACCGCGCGGATAGGCGACCCGTCAGGAAGGAAGGAAACGCGGCCACAGCTTACCCCACAAGAAGTGAAAGCAAATGCGGAAAAGTATCTTTCCCAATTGTCGCTCATTCTTGATTTAAATAAGGTAGAGGTGCGGTGGCAGAGCGAGTGGTATAATACGTTCACGCTGCAGACTGTTATCGAGCTTGCGGCAAAATTTACCGTACAACAACTCCTGCAGCGGGATGATTTTAAGGAGAGGATAAAGGCGGGTATTGATGTGCGCTATCATGAGCCGCTCTATTGCCTCCTTCAGGGTTATGATTCGGTTGCGGTAAAGGCTGATCTTGAACTTGGCGGCAATGATCAGCTCTTTAATCTTCTCAAAGGGCGCGAGGTGCAGGAGTGGTATAAGCAACCGATGCAGGATGTGCTCACCATGCCGCTCCTCATAGGACTCGATGGCGCACAGAAGATGGGCAAGAGCCTTAAGAATTACATCGCGCTTGCGGATGCGCCCCGTGAGATGTATGGGAAAATCATGTCGCTGCCCGATGATCTCATCATCCATTATTTCACGCTTACCACCGATCTTCCCTTTCTCGAAGTCCGAACCATGGAAGAGCAGTTAAAGAAAGGAAAAGTAAATCCGCGGGATCTCAAATCGCGCTTAGCCCGCGAAGTTATCACGCTCTATCATGGCGCCGCGCGCGCCCAAGAAGCCGAGGTAGAATTCGTACGAGTGTTCCGTAATCATGAATTGCCGGAAGATATGACAGAAGTCGCGCTCATGGGCGAGGAGTGGCGGCCTGATGCATTGCTCATGGCGCTGCATTTAGTGTCAAGCAAGGCGGAAGCGCAGCGCGTGATCGGGCAGAAAGGGATGAAATGCGCAGGTGTGATAATTAAAGACTGGAAGCAGGTCGTCACCGTGAAGGATGGCGATGTGGTACAGGTGGGGAAGCGCCGATGCGCAAGGGTGAAGATTTCAAAGTGAAATTATATATTTGCAAAGAAAGAAATTTTGTGTTATACTATCATTATCTATAATAAAAACAAATAAAAGAAACAATGAAGGAAGATAAGACCGCGAACTTCATTGTGCGTGACATTTATAGGGAGAAATCATGCCATCCTTTGTTTTATTATCCCTTTCCTTACCGTATTCGGTAGGAATTTTTATTTTAAAGGTCTTTGCTTTAACAGTTTAAAATATAAAAATAAAAACTATGACAAATTCAAAACTTTTTTTACGTGTTTTTTTCCTTGCGGCTGCGATTGCCGCAGGAGCAATCATGAATCAGTATAGCGCACCGGGTGGGTACGAGAATACCCTTGTGAGTTCCCCGTCTCAGGTTGTGGCGTCACGCAGAGATTGCGTGCGTGCTTCGCTTGACGGCCAGCCACTGGTGAACGGCATTGATCACGAGCTTGCTATTCCGTCATTTGTGGGATCGCGGCGACTCTCCTATGCTGACCCGGGCGCAAGCCAATACATTGCCAAGGCGCAGGATTATGAGGTGCTTGATTTTTATCACGATCGGATGAACGCACTTTGTTGGACAGTGCGCGACTATAGCCATAACCGAGTAGTGTATGAACGGGGTGATGATAGGTTGCAGCTATCCCTGCTCACAAATCCTGTTTCCGGAAAGACTGTCATTGATTATCAGGTCATTACTCCTACGCGCGTACTAGGCGAGGCTGCGGTAAGGGCGGCTCAAGACGCACCACCTCCGCCATCCACTACTCCTCCTCCTGGTGATAGTTATCAACCCCCTCCCTCTACTACGCCACCTCCTGGCGATTACACTCCTCCACCTACTACTCCACCTCCATCTGGTTCAGGGTCATGTTCAGGAGGACAAGTATGGTGTCCTAGTTCGAGCGGTTCCGGCGGTTGGTGCCAAAATTCTCCCTGCCCTGCTCCTCCACCGCCCTCGTCCGGTATGGGATCTTGTTTTAGTGGACAGGTTTGGTGTACTCAAAATGGTGGTGGTTGGTGCCAGATACCGCCGTGTCCTTCCTCAACACCGCCTACGAGTACCACCTGTTCTGGCGAATACCAGCAGACTGGCAGTACGTACCCGATGTGTAATTATTCCAAGTGTCCCAATGGGTGCAATTACGGATCGGACGGATGCCCCAATAGCTGTTATAGTTCCATGTCATCTTCATGCCCTTCCGGCCAATATTGGTGCAATGGCGCTTGTATAGCAAATAGCAGCTCATGTACATCTTCGTCAAGTTCAAACTCATGCACGAATGGCATGACATGGTGTACAAGTACGAGCGGTTCCGGCGGGTGGTGCCAGTATCCACCTTGCCCGTCTTCAGCCCCTCCTTCGAGCAGTACAACCTGCACCGGCAGTTACCAGCAACCTGGCGTTTCCTATGCCTCATGTAATTATTCTACGTGCCCTAACGGATGCGATTGGGGATCGAATGGGTGCCCCAGCGGTTGCTACACCCCTTGCCCTTCGGGACAATATAGGTGTAACGGAAGTTGTATTTCGAGCAATTCATATTGTGCACCCAGCGGCGGCTCCGGAGGTATGATGGATCAGAGCTCATGCACCAATTCTGGAGGATTGTGGTGCCAACCAACCACTGCGCCCCATTGTCACCCTGGTCCCAACCCAGGCTCCTGCGAACCAGATACTCCCGGTGGATACACGAGCTGTGCCACGGGACAATATATGTGCAATGGCTCCTGTATTGCCAGCAACGCTCCATGCAGCCCAAGTTCATGGCCTTCAGATTCAACAAGCTGTATGAGCTCTGGAAAATACTGGTGTACCCCGAGTACTGGCGGTATGAGTTGGTGTCAATCAAGCCCCTGCACCGCTTCCACATCATCAACGGGTGGCGCGTGTTCAGGCGGTCAAGTAAGGTGCACGAGTTCCACTGGTTCAGGCGGGTGGTGCCAGATACCGCCCTGTCCGAGCACTGCCACCTCTTCCGCATGCCCTTCTGGGCAGTACTGGTGTCCGCAAACAAATGGTTGTCTCAGTAATTCACAACCGTGCGCAGTTACTAATACTAACACTAATACTTATCAACCTACTCCCGCGCCTACGGTGAAGTGCGGTCAGTGCCAAGTGGCACAAGGGGGGAAATGTGAGAAGGCGCCGGTGGGCACCCTGGATCCGCTCTGCAATGGAGGCCAATGCGACCAGTATGGAGGGTGCGTGCAGTTAAGCGGCGGGAGGAAATTGGTAGGCGACGGCGCCATCTGCGGCGACCGATGGTGCAATGTGGAGAAAGGTGAAAATAAAGAAAATTGTCCTGCTGAGTGTACGAACGAAGCGAAACGGTCACCGCAACCAGTGCAGTATCAACCAACGAAGCCGCAGCAGATGCAACCGCAAGGACAATTTCAGCCTCCCTCCCAATCTGGTCAGTATCAAGGGCAGTATCCTGAAGGCCGGTATCAACAAGGTCCTGGAACCGCGACCGGACTGGAGAAGATGAATGGGTTTGATGAAGAGCAAGAAAAGCAAAGGCAGGAACAGCAGTTCAAGATGATGAAACAAAACCTCAAACAATTCAGTAAAGAAATCACCAATATGCAGAAAAAGGTGAAACAGATGGAGTCGCGTTTGAAAAAACTCGGGGTAGGGATACCACCGGAGCTTGTCACGGCGCTCGCAGAAGCGCCCGCAGCGGTGAAAGCGCTTGAGAAAGCGTCCACCTTTGAAGAAGTAGAAGAAGGCATTGGCGCCGCAGAGGATATTGCGATGGTGTTGCAGGAGTGGGGCCCGAAATTGGGAGAGATTGAGCGATTTGCCACTATGCTCAAACAAATTGACAAGGACGTGAAGAGTATGGCAAGCACGGTCAAACGCCTTCAGGCGAGCGCGAAGCGGAAGCCAGAACTTCAGGGGCCTGTCGCCGAACTTGAAGCGACATGGAGTGCCATGCAGGGATCTGCCGTCGAGGCGAAAGCGCTTGCCAAGTCCGATCCTGAATCTGGCCAAGAGAAACTGGACTCATTCTATGACAGCACGGAAGAGTTCTGGAATCAGGTATCCTACATTGACATGGTGAGCAATGTGAGCAAAGGCCTTGCGAAAGCAAAAACAGAGCTCTCACGTGCAGACCGCAGGGTAGCGGCATTGGCGAAGAAAAAAGGCATTGATCCTGACGCGGTGGCTCAAGCGAAGGCTATCGTCGTGAACATGAAGGATCTTTATAATGAGCTCAAGGGGCTTATTTCCGCAAAGCCAATCGATTACGAAGCAGTGGGCGCTTCTGCGGAGGAATTTTGGGATGTGATGCAAGAATTTGAAAATATGATGGCCGCGTATGGAGACCGTACATATATGCCGAAGGTAAGCACAGGAAAAGGCGTGAACGTAGTGATACCAGAAGGATTTATCATGCAGAATACTTATTCCTCTCCTGCGCCACAAACTCCGTAAATTTAACCGCATTGCGTGCTGAGTGGTTCCCGTAAAAAGAGAGCGCATCGTGCGCTCTCTTTTGATAATACAATATAGAATATTAAGAACGATAATACCGCGCGGCGGATTCGGGGGAGACCGTGTTGATAATGAGGCGCGAGCCGAGCTCGATACCCGCCCAGATATCGCGGCGTGGGGCGATGCGCAAATAAAAGTGCTCTTCTTTATCGGTGATCGCTTGGTGGAGATAGAAGTTGTAGGAAATTTGCAGGGCGTTCACCTTCTTAATGATGCGTTTGGTAAACGCGGCAAGCGAGTGAAGTTCTTGCACATTAAGCTGGGTAATGTTATCAAGGTGCCTGCGCGGCATGATCCATACCTCGTAATTATAGATAGACGCCCAGGGTGCAAACGCGACCATGTGCGCGTCAGAGAAGATGCGGCGCGGCCCCTTCTCTTCTTTCTTGATGAGTTTATCATAATAACAGGTACCGTGCGCGATGCGGTATTCTTGCCCTTTGGTGAGCTTGTCAATGATGTGGGGCGGCAAGAATCCCGTGGCGAAAATCTGGGAATGCGCGTGCACGAGAGAGGCGCCGGCCTTGCCGCCGTGGTTTTTGAAGATGAGGATGTATTTTATTTTTCTGTCGCGGGAAAGCGCGCGGGTTCGTGCGATATAGGTTTCGAAAATGTGCATGATATGCGCATCCGGCAGTTCGCCGATTTCCACATTATGCTCTGGCGTCTCCACCACCACTTCCTGGGTGCCATAGGCATTGGGATTCGCGGGGGATACCACCGGGAATTTATTTTTGACTACCTTAACGAGCCATGACGGCTTTTTCCCGCGCGCGGGATTCGCCACGGTATAGATGCCTTTCGCGCGCATGAGCGGGTCCTGGCAGAAGGGGCACTCGCGCGAGGATACAGGCACTTCCGTTGGCTGCACGTCGTGGGGGCGTTTGCCGCGCTTAGGCGCGATAATCACGAAACGGTCATGGATGGGATCGGTGCGAATTTCAGATTTGATCATAAGATCAGTATGACATTTCATGTCGCTTTTTGCCAGATGTACTCAAACATTGCGCGCTGGATCGCGGCGAGTTCTTTGCTTTCTATAACTACGGCAATGTAGTCATTCACGAATGAGAAGAGGGCTATTTTATTACCAAAGATCGCCATCATGCCATGGTAATTAAATTCAGGTGGAATAAGTTTAACCACACGAAGCTCCTCTTGACCGAGACGTTGGCGTTCGCGCGCTTTCGGTGAATCCCGTAGTATAACGCGGGCAAGGATTCTTTCTGCTGCGCGGCGTTTTACGAAATTTGGATAGTAGTCGCCAAGCGCTGCGAACAAATCGTCAGCCGAACTGAAGGCACAGATTTCTTTGTTGCCTTGCAGTACCTCTTCAAAAACCTGTTCCATCCCCTTCTTCCCCTGAAAAAAACGCACTTGCGGCCTCTCGCGCGTAAGACCATAGAGCGCCTCGAGTTGGGGGAGGGCTTCTTTCAGCGTGTTTGCCCGCCGCTGCGCCAGTTCAGCAATCTTTTTCGGTTCTTCCACGCTGTAGTAGCGTGTTTTTTTCTTAATATAACTTGAGGCGATCCCCTGGTTTTTTAATGACTCTAATACGTCATAGCACGTAGGGCGCGGAATTTCCGCCTTTCTCGCAATTGTATTCACGGGTGATGATCCCAATTCAAGCGTGGCGAGGTACACCCGAGCCTGTTTTTCTGTGAGACCAAAATTTTGGAGAACTTTTGCTATGTTCATACTTTCAAATTTTCATGGTTCTCCCCATAAAAAGGGGGAGATTATAGAGGGGGTGTCATGGCGTATTCACGTTATAATCATATCCGTCGGTCTTTCCGACGACTAACTAATGTAATTATTTTAGCTTAAATTAAGCTATTTATCAAGTTTACTAATTCTACGTGTCGGAGTTATAGACGGGTTGTGTGTGGATTCTATAATAAATGGATAATATAATCCATAAATTCAAATCGTTCATTTAAACTTCGGAGGTACAATAATGATAGGCAAGGTTGTATTTTTCGTGCGACACCTACCGGTGGAGGGGGAAAATTTAGGGGGTCTCAAGGACCCTCACAACATTAGTGCCTCACTCTCAGATGACGGGAAGAAACAAATTCCAAGAATAGTTGAGTTCTTCCGTCATTTTCAAACTACTTTAGTAGTAGCGGGAGACGCACCACGTTACCTCGAGGTGGCAAAACCGATCTCACGAGAGTTCGGTATCCCATTACAGATTAATTCCCGACTAATACAGAGTAGTGGGAATAAGAGGCCTACGGGAGCAGAGCGAGTGGTAAGGTTGATCAGTTTGAGGAAAATTATCCTGAGACTGATTGAAGACTTACCCGATCGAACAATAGTTGTAACAGGCAACATCTATATTCAAAGCCTCTTCTTTGGTGAGGATATCACCATTGAAGAGGTCGAAAGAAAAGGAGAGTTATATCGCACTAAACCTGGGTGCGGTGTAATCTATATGGCAGGATTACTCCTGCCATTCGAGATTTGAAAATTTGCCTGACTGGTGATGACGCTCAATTTCACCAGTCAGGCAGAGCGATACTTCTAATTTGACTATGAAATCGATTGAAGAAACACAGTGGCACTTTAGCGTGAAACGTCCGATTTACCTCTTGGATGCATCGTTAATCTTAACCAGTGATATTCACGAACTTCGGCAATATGCAGGGAAAGCATACTCTCATTCCTTTGTGGTCATCGAAGATGGGCTTGGTAGTTATTATGCACCATATAATGAAGTAAACGAACAAATACATTATCTCACGCAAGATATTACTCAAGCACAAAATATCATTTCTCTCTTTTCACAGAGTAGATCGAGGCTCGAACAGTACCTTAAGAAAATAATTGAGGAAGTTGAACTCGGTCATTATTCACCAATTCATTTACAATACCTTTTTGATAAATATCGTCATTTTGTTCCCTTTCGGATTGTCACGAGGGTTGTGGGGTATCGGGAAGATTTACCTGATGCATTCATTGAGCAGGCGGCACAAGCGCGTATGCAGTTTAAAGAAGCGTGGACAGTATTACGAGAAGAGTTGGAGAGATTGTGGGTTTCTCTTGCCCGCTTGCGTGGTTTTTCTGAACATATTCTTAAAGCGCATACGTGCCAAGAGTGTTTGTGGTTGTTTGAGAATTTACCTGCACAGAGTGCGCGGGTGAGGAACGAGGTGCGAAGAAGAAAGATCGTCCTCTATCGCACGAGATGGAAAGAAATGGTTGTGGTGGGGAAAGAAGCGGAGAGATTTCTTAAAGCAGCATTGCGAGAAGAGCCCGACAAAGAAACTGCTTGTGTTATTAGTGGTCGAGTGGCTTGTCAGGGATATGCGCAAGGGGAGGTGAAAGTTATTTTTCAATCAAAAGGAGTTAAAATTGAGAAACCGTTTATTCTCGTGACTTCAATGACAACGCCGGATTTTGTTCCTTTATTGAAGTATGCACAGGCGATAGTTACGGATGAGGGTGGGCTTACTTGTCATGCCGCGATTATTTCCCGGGAGTTCAATATCCCATGCGTCATTGGCACGAAAATCGCCACCAAAGTATTACGGGACGGCGATTCTGTCGAAGTTGACGCTTGGAAAGGTGTAGTAAGTAAACTCACTGAGTGGGATCGTGATTGATTATTAACACTACGATTTGATTATATCTTGGTAAAGTTCAATGTATTCGTTGGCAGAATGTTTCCAGGAGAAGTTTTGGGTCATATCATTGGCGCGTAGTCTAGATATAACTTGAGGCTGTTCTTGGTAGATGCTGAGTGCTGTTTCGATGCTTTTTATAAGAGCAGCCGTACTATACTCATTACATACAAATCCAGTAGCTCCGATTGTTTGAAAATTGAAAATTGAAAATTGAAAATTTTTCACCGTGTCTTTGAGGCCTCCTACCGCTGTGGCTATAGGAATCGTGCCGTAGCGCATGGCGATCATTTGCCCCAACCCGCAGGGCTCGAAGCGCGATGGCATGAGGAAGAAGTCGCCCGCAGCATAAAGGAGGTGCGCCAAGGGTTCGTCAAAACGTTCGGCAAATCGGAATTTGTCAGGGAATTGCGCGGCGAGCTTGTTAAGTTCAGCGGCATATTTTTTATCTCCGGTGGCCAGAATGATGCACTGCATATCGCGGGCAGGCAGGAGTTTTTGTAACGCCGGGATGAGTATGTCAAAACCTTTCTGCTCGGTGAGGCGGGAGACCATGACCACTAGCGGGCCGGCCGCATTGAGCGGTAATTGCAATGCTGTTTGCGCTTGTTTTTTTAATGCTATTTTCGCAGCGCTTATTTTTTTTGGTGCATTGAAATGCGTGGTGAGAAATTGGTCAGTGGCGGGATTCCAATAATCTGTATCAATGCCGTTCAAGATGCCTATGGGCGGGTGCGGGAGGTTTTTTAGGTTTGTGTCGAGTCCTTGGCCGTTTGCAGGCGTGGTAATTTCCTGCGCATACGTCGGGCTTACTGTTGAGATGCGGTCTGCGGCGTGAAGCGCGGAAGCGAGGAAATTTATTTTAGTTGATTTGTGGGGATGCGGTGTGAGCGCATCGGTAATAGTATCGCCAAATGCACGGCGCACCTCAATATGTGGGTGAATTCCCTGATATGCAAGATTATGAATAGTAAATAATGTGCGTATTTGTTTTTGTGTTTTTATAATCACTGGCAGCGCGCCCGTCTGCCAGTCATGGCAATGAATAATGTCTGGTTTCCAATTGAGCGATTTAATCAGTTCAGGAATGGCGCGGGAAAAGAGGCCGAAACGGTTAAGCTCGGCATTGCTGCCGCCTGATGACGCATCAGTCTCGAGGTATATGCCGCCGTTGCCAAAATATTGCGGATGGTCGAGGAGATAGACCGGTACATCGCTTCCCGGAAGATTGGTTTGCCGGACGACTATTGACTGTTTTTCTCCGTTGAAGGGAACGGATAGCGCTTCTGTCTCTTGAGAAGAGAATTTTTTATCGTCAATCACGTCATATTTCGGGAGTGCGATGCGGACATCGATGCCAAGCGTACGCAGCGCTTTCGGGAGCGACCCCGCCACGTCGGCAAGTCCGCCCACCTTGGCAAGCGGCGCGCACTCTGATGCGACGAAGAGAATTTTCATATTCTATATTCGCGATTACTCCTTATCCTTCCCACTCTTTATCGCCCTCGGCTGAGGGTTTGGGCGCCGCGATGTCGGCCGCATAACGGTTCAGCTCTGCGATACGGTCGCGGATTTGCGCCGCGCGTTCAAATTCCTGGCGTGCCGCAACCGCGTGCATTTCGCTTTCGAGTTTCTTTACCATTTTCTCAATTTCTTTCCGGGGAAGCTGGGGGATTTGCGCATCAGTGCGCTGGCGGATATCTTCGTCTTCGTTGTGGGAAAGTTCGTCTACGAGCCCAGAGCGCTGCCAATCAAAGGCGGTAAAGATAATAGTATGGTAGAGATGCTTGGCATTTTCCTTTGTTTTGTCGGTCACTTTTGGCGTTTTCAGAATAGCATTATAGAGCTCTTTGGCGCCGCGTTCGATCATTTCAATGGACCACCATGGCTTTGCCGATGCCCACCAGTATTGGTCAGAATGCAGCGCCTTATCAAGCGTATCCCGTGCCGCCGGATATCCCGGGTCATTGTGCGCAGCGTTATTGACCGTTTTAATCGCAAGGCGGGTGAGTTTCCATTGGAGCGTATGTATTGAATTGTCCTTGTCGTCCCATCGCGCAAACGGCACCTTGCGTTCCAAATCTTTTTCCATGAGCGCCCAGGTGGACGGCTGCGGGGAGACGGTAGTGCGGTGTGAAAAATATTTCGGCAGATCGGAAATAAAAACCGTGGTGAGCTTCGGGGAACGGTAGATTTCAAACAGCAGCTGCTCAAGGCCTGGCCGGTGGTGGCCAAAGGTCTCGCCGTCCATGGCAGTGAGCAGATATTCATTGCGTTTCAGGCGTTCTCCCAGCGATTCAATCAGGAGGTTTCCGGTGCCTACTTGCCCTGAAAGGATCACCCAGCTCATGCGGCGCTCGCGGAAGTAGATGTTGAAATTTTCTAATCCCTCGATGGTGTAAAGGTGGGTATAGTCCAAGGTGCGGCCGCGCGGGAACGAAAGCTCGTCCGCGATAATCCACTCAAACCCGAGTTCCTGCACGGTGCGCGCCACCTCGAGCGAAAACGCCATTTCGGGAGGGAAGAATCCGCGCGGGCGGTAGAGTTCTCCGAAATATTTTTTATGCGTTTCATTATTAAGTTCGATTTGCCGCACCATCTCCTCCTTGGGGAGGAATGGGAGGAGCGGATGGTATTTTGCCGAACCGGTCAATTCAAGCTGGCCTCGCGCAAGGAGGGTGCGGACATCTTCGATTACCTCATCCTCGCCGCACTCATCCCAGTGCTCGACCAACACCCCGTTGATGTTGACTGTCAATTTTGCCTCAGGCGCAGTTTTGAGTTCGTGAAAAATTTTTCGGTATGATTCTGCGGTTACGCGTTTAATCCAATGAGGTTTCTGCGTGGGAGGTTGGTAGAGATGGAGAAAATTAGCCCAGTACATAGGGAGAGTAATAAGTTTATAAGTGTCCCGCGGGGCGGGTCTTGATCGCATGTTGATGCAAGACAAGCGCCTTGCGGTATACTTTTACATATTTTTTTGCAGGCAATACCCACGAATACACCTGCTGCATGCCGTTGCTCACAAGATTATGCCAAGATGCGGGGTAGCGGTAATTTACATGCGCCCGCGTGACTGCCACGAGCAGGTCGCGTGAGTCATAGGTGCGGAAGGTGAAGCCGTTTCCTTTGCCGGTGCGCGGATTGAAATCAACAACCGTGTCACGCAATCCGCCCACCGAGTGTACGATGGGTATCGATCCATAGCGGAGCGAGATAAGCTGTCCCAAACCGCAGGGTTCGAAGCGCGAGGGCATAAGAAACATATCTGATCCCGCGTAAACCTTTGTGGTGTTGATGGTATCAAATTCAAGATGTACTGCGACTTTAGTGGCATGTCGTTTGCGGATGCGATCGAAGAATTTTTCATACGCTTTATCGCCTGCGCCAAGAATTACCAGCTGCAGGTCAAGGCGCAAGAGCGGCTCCATAATTTCGATAAGCAGTTCGAGCCCTTTTTGTTCGGAGAGCCGCGAAATGAGGGTATAGAGCGGGGTGCGGGGAGCCACAGGGAGAGAGAGCCAGCGCTGAAGTTCGCGTTTATTCACCCCTTTCATCTGCAGCGAGTCCGTATCATAGTTTTGCCATAAACCAGGATCTGTTTTTGGATTATAGTCTTGATAATCAATGCCATTAATGATTCCGACCAGGCGCTGTTTGCGGCTTGCGAGGGTGCGGTGCAGGTCCTCTCCGTATTCTTTGGTCAGAATTTCTTCCGCATACCATTCAGATACGGTCGTGATGATGTCCGCATAGCGCAGCGCGCGTTTGGTGAAGTTGACGTATTGAAATGTGGGATCAGTGGGGTCAGGGAGTGGCGTATTTCCTGGGTCTTTAAGCTCCAGCGGAATTTCCCACCAGTTATGTGCGCATTGGAATGCGAGATTATGGATCGTGAAGACGCTCGCGGTAGTTGAAAAGAATTCATCGTGCGCATAATCGGTCTGGAGCAGATAAGGGATTAATCCGGTATGCCAATCGTGGCAGTGGATGATGTCAGGGCGCACATTGATAATTTTCAGCGCCGCAAGCACGCAACGGTTAAAAAGCGCAAAATGTGCATTGCCATGATGCGGGTTGTAGACCGCATGTTCAAGGATCGCGTCTTCAAGCCCTTCCGCGGCAATTGCATAGACGGGGATGCCGCCCTCAAGGGCGCTTACCCAGAGGTCAAACGTGAGTTCACGGGAGCCATACCGCACGTTGCATTTGGTCTTCACAGGAGTGAAGCGGTGCGTGGTGCGGTCAATAATGCGGTAAAGGGGGATAAAGATGGTTACCTTATGGCCGAGGGAGGCGAGCGCTTTGGGAAGCGCGCGCGCCACGTCCGCAAGCCCTCCTGTTTTTATGAAGGGATCTACTTCTGATGCTACGCTGCATATCGCGAGTTTTTGTAATGGCATGGAAATGCGTGTTATTTCGGGCGATTGCACATTCCGCACCATGCGATTGCGACTGCGTCGGCAGCGTCATCAGGCCTGGGAGGCTCGTCGAGGTGGAATATGAGGGTAAGCATTTTTTGCACTTGGCGTTTATCCGCGCTGCCGCTTCCTGTAACTGCCCGTTTTATTTCAAGGGGAGTGAATTCAAAGATGGGGATATTCAATTCCGCAAGCGTGGTAATGAGCGCGCCGCGCGCTTCGCCCACTACCATGGCGGTTTTCGCGTTTGTCTGAAAGTACAGTTTTTCAATGGCCGCGCGATGGGGGCGTTGGGCAGTGATGAGTTTTTGAAGCCCCTTGCGCAAGATAAGCAGCCGCGTTGCCGTAGGCTGGTGAGGCTTGGTGGTAATGCACCCCCAGCGGATATTTTCCACCACTCCTCTTTGAGAGGAAATGAACGCGTAGCCGGTCGTGGCGAGGCCGGGATCGATACCTAATATAATCATAATTCAAAATGCAAAATTCAAAATATCCCGCTTTTCGGGATCCCGCAGATTTTAAAACTACGGCAATTTAAGGTGCGGGACATAATTATGGAATCCCGCGAAGCGGGATGATATTCCTTCATTTTGACTTTTGACTTTTGCATTATTTACGCGGCGTTGGTCACCACCTCATCCACTTCATCTATTGCCTCGAGGTCTGCGATTAAATTATCCAGTTTGCGTCCGGTATCCTGATCGGCCACGGGGACAGTCACCGTAGGCTCGAGTCCGATCCCCATTTCAGTAATGGCAATATGGCGCCTCTCCAGCGCGTCCTTCACACGCTCCAGTGAATGCGGGTCTGTAGTGAGGATGAGCGATTCCGCATGCTCTTCCACATCGAGGCTTCCTGCATCAATCGCCGCAAGTTCCAATTCCTCTTGCGCTTCTTTGGTGGGCGGCAGCGGTACCAGTACATGTCCCCGCAGCGCAAATTGCCATGCGACTGCATTAGGGCCCGCGAGCGAGGCAGCGTGTTTATGGAGCACTGCTTTCAGAGCGCCCACGACACGGTTCCGATTATCGGTGGTGGCGGTGATCACCAGTCCCACGCCTCCCGGCCCAATCACTTCAAGCTGCATTTGTTCGAGGGCGGCATCGCCTTCGTTTTTCTGCGCCCGCGCAATGGCGCGTTCAATATTCTCTTTCGGCATGTTCGCCGCGCGCGCTTTTTCAATCGCTATGCGAAGTTTGAAATTTATTTCTGGATTAGGCCCTCCCTGCCGCGCGGCCATGGTGACCGTGTTTGCAAGTTTGGTAAATTGCGTGCCCCGTTTTTGGTCAGTAACACCTTTTTGCCTCTTTATAGTAGACCATTTTGAGTGTCGTGACATGGCATTATCATATCAAAAATTAGCGAAATTTCAAGGTATACATGATTATAGGAGTTTGCTACAATGAATGTAGCTGTGTACAGATTACGAGAAGAAAAAATTTTTATTTATGCGGGGTATTAAAAGAGGTTAAAAAATAGAATTGTATGAAATACCTTTTTTTCAAAGGTTGGTGGAAAAATACTTTATAAATTTTTATTATTTTTTGGTTTGGCTTTTTTAATTTTGATAATAATAGGATTCGTTGTATTACAGACAAAAAATAAGGTGACATTGGATCAAGAATTTATATTAAAACCCGGAGAAAAAGTTATGATAGTGGATAATATAAAAAGGACTTATGAAGTTAACTTTATTGAAATCCAACTCCTGGGTATCGAAGAAAAATCTACAGATGAAAAAAGTAAAGAAATCTGTCGACAGCTTAATACTTGCACCTCGGGGTTTGACTACAAAGCTCATCTGAAAATTTTTGGTCATAATAATAAAGTTGTAGAAGTTACACTAGATATGTTGGCAAATATTGATGCGCCAGTACTAACCACTGGTAGTGGATCGATGGAACGAGTGGCCAGCCCTATACTTCTAGAATTCTTAGAGCTTAAACAAGATTATGCCAAAATAATAATAAAAGATCCTTATCAATTTAAATAAAATATGAACCCATTCGAAGTTTTTCAAAAATTAATAATCGGAGTTTTTTGGATACAACTCATTTTATTTTTTGTATTGGCAGGATTAGATATTTTGTTTTTTAGATTTATCTCCAAGAAGAAATCCTTTCCACGACAAGGTTGGCGTGAAGCCATTTTGACAGCAACCGCGATATTTATTGTTGTCTTTTTTTCAAATTCAAACTTGAAGATATCCATCAAATCATTAACTTTGAGTGAACCAGTTAGAGATGTTATATTTATTGTTTTGATTATTTTAATATTTTTAGCCCTAAAAAATATTTATCAAATTACAAACAAAGAAACAGTTAAGACATTATTGTGGTATACTTTGTACAAAATTATTTCTTTTTTCGCGGTGAGTATTTTGGTAGTTGTTATTGCAATGGGTTTCTTGGCAAGTTATTTGCAGGATAATATAAAACAATCAAACAATCAAAAAGTTATAGAAGAAAATATTAAAATAGATTCAGATGGTGACGGTTTAGATGATAAATCTGAAAAATTATATGGCACGGATTTAAATAATACTGATACTGACGGAGATGGTTATCAGGATGGTGCTGAAATTAATAATGGATATAATCCGTTGACACCTGGCAACGCCAAGTTAAAAAATGAAATTAATACCGCAAACTGGCGAACGTATATAAACAATAAATTAGGTTTTGGGATACAATACCCGGAAGATTGGATAATGCAGGATAATACAGAAAAAGAAATCAATAGCGGTATATTTTTTTACCCATCTGACACGATAAAACAAATGGAAGCGGACAAAAGAGAGGTTGTTAATTTTGATGATTTTGTAAAATATACTTCTATATCAGTAATAAAATATCACAGAATATCAGGGACACTAAGAGAAGAGATAGATGGTTTTACGAAAGCATCTCCTGGATATTCTATTGAGAATATCACTGTCAATGAATTCAATGGATTTAAATTATCAAGGCAAATGCCAGATAATCAAGAAGTGGCTCAAATCAATATTTTTTTAGAAACTAATAACGACACGATAGCGATTGAAATACACGGTTCAGATGTAAATAAATATTTAGATACTTTTAATAAATTTATACCTACCCTTTATCTACTTTAGTTGTAACAAAAAAAGTAAAAAATATTTTGAGTTTCCATAGCATTCCAGGTTCGTTTTTTGGATTTAGAATTTAGAATTTTTTATTACCTATGTCTTTCCTTGATGACCTCAATTCGCTCCACACCGTTGATCGCGGTAATATGGTGGAAGAGCTGCGCCTTCTGCCTGCGCGCGTGCGTGAAGCGGTAGAGGCGCCTTTTCCCTCTGTGGGCGTAGATGGCCGCGCACTCACCGCGATAGCTGTGATAGGGTTAGGCGGTTCTGCGATCGGGGGGGACCTTGCCGCGGCAATGGTGGCAGATCTTTGCCCTTTGCCCGTTACCGTCCTGCGCAGCAGCGTGCTTCCTGATTGGGTGAAGCCCTCCACTCTCGTGATTGCGGTAAGCTATTCAGGCAATACCGCAGAGACCGTGAAAGCGTATCTGCAGGCCAAGGCGCGCGGCTGTATCCTCATCGCCATTGCATCTGGCGGGAGACTTGCGGTGCTTGCCGCTGCAGACGGCACCCTGCTCTTGTCGCCGGGATCCTATCCGCAGCCGAGGCTAGCCGTGGGGGCGATAACCGTGCTTATCCTTAAAACCATTTCAGAAGTCACCGGGATCGCGTGCGATGCCATGTGCAATGCGATGTCGGATGCGTTTTTGAAGATTACCTCCTCGGTGGCGCAAGAGGTGCCGACAGAATACAATCCGGCGAAACTGCTCGCCTACCAGCTTCTTGACCGCTTATCCTTAGTGGTGGCAGGAGGGCTTTTGGCGCCTGCCGCGCGCCGATGGAAAACCCAGATGAATGAAAATGCAAAATCCCTGTGCGTCATGGAAGAAGTGCCCGAGCTTTTTCATAACACGCTCGAAGGGCTCAAACTTCCTGCAGTCGCGAGCGACCTGAGCACGTGGGTGTTTCTCGAGGCGCCTTCTGATCAGACCGTTTCCCTGCCGCAGCTTGACCATTTTGCCGCATTGCTCAAGGAATCGGGATTACGGGTTGAACGCGTGCGCGCGCCTAGCAGTGAGCCGCACGAGGCGCTCTGGTGGATCATCGGGATGGGCGACTGGGTGAGCTATTACCTTGCATGCCTCAACAACGTGGATCCTATGCCGGTATCTGTGATACAGGGTTTTAAAAAAAGCGTTCCCGTCACATAGGCGCCCTGCAAAATAACTTCCCACTTTGATTAACTATTTTGTCTGGAATAATGACATTATACATCAGAATGATACTACAAGTTATTTTTTCTGGCGCCCATAGCGCATCATTTGCAGACATCAGAACTTTATTATGTATCGCATAGGAATCGGAGTGTTCGATAGGAGGCGGGCGTGGGCGGTATTTGCAGGTATTCTTTTTTTTATTCTCGCCGTGTTTTTCCACCATTTTCCCGATATACGCCCCGCAGATGATTTTAGACGAAGTGTCGACATCTATGCCGATGGGCTTTTCGTTGCGTGGGCGCTTGACTGGGATACAGATTTTTTGCGCCACCCGCACACGTCTTTGTTTAATGCTCCCATTTTTGCTCCTTACGCCAATACGCTCGCTTATTCGGAGCATTTTTTAGGTGCGGCCATCATGATGTTCCCTCTCACTGTCATCACTGATGACCCTACCGGCAGCGTTGCCATCCTTGTTGTTCTTTCCACTTGGCTGACGGGGTTGGCTACTTATATGCTCGCGCGCAATCTTGGCGCTGGCACGGCAGGAGCTTATCTCGCGGGCGTTATCGCGGGGTTTGCTCCTACGCGTTTGAATCACGCTCCCGGACATCTTCATATGCTTATGCTGTGGTGGATTCCTCTTTGTTTACTGGCGCTCAATAAATATCGGATGACGCGCTCTCCTGCATGGCTGTTTTTTTTGGGATTGTGCGTTGTCGCGCAAGGGTTATGTTCCATGCATGGATTATTATTATTACTTATCGCTCTGGGTGTAGCGGCGGCGGCATATGGGCGGAATGAACGCAGCGCATGGCTGTGGCGGTTGAAGGCGGCTGTTGCGGCGGTTATCGCCCTCGCGGTTCTTAGTCCGGTCATAATTCCTTATCTAAATCTTGCGGGAGACCAGCACTTTACCCGGCCGTTAAGGGAGCAAATGGTATTTGCTCCGGCACTTGTCGATTTGCTGGTGCCGCCCGTTTTTTTATCTCAAGTTGACAGAGAAAATAATGTGGCGCCCGGGCTTGCCCCGCTTCTCCTTTTTGCGTTAGGAACATACGCGTTGTGCCGTTGGGACAGCGAGCGCTGCGTCGCGCAACGCATGGTATTCGCATTTTTTCTGTTAATGCTCGCGGGAATCGTATTGGCGTTGGGGCCGGAGATG
The DNA here is from genome assembly GCA_041645165.1 of Patescibacteria group bacterium. NCBI lineage: Bacteria > Patescibacteria group bacterium. The sequence goes on from JBAZQN010000002.1 coordinate 97,727, forward strand.
CGCGTGCTAAAAGACGGCGGTCTGTCGTTCGCAGGACCGTATGGGATTCTTAGGTATATTCCCGGCTTTTCCGGGATTCGCGCGGTGGGGCGTTTTGCCCAGCTTGCGCTCCTCGGCTTAGCGACGTATGTCGGTCTCACTTGGCAAGCGGTCACCGTGCGTTTGGCGAGATGGCAGAAGACAGCGGTTACGCTTATTGCGTTTGTATTTCTCCTTGGAGAATTTTTTATCACTGCGCCGAGGGCGTATGCGGTGCCTGACGGGTTTGACCGCTCCCGGCCCGTTGATATATGGCTCGCGCAAAGGGCGGAAGGATGTACAATCGCCGAACTTCCTTTTGACGACATCCGGACACAAGAAAATAAGTCGGTGTTATATATGTACTTGGCTCGCCATCACGGCAAGCGCATGGTCAATGGATATTCCGGCTATGCCCCCGCAGGATATTCGATCCTCGAACGATACGCAAATGGATCGGATGAAGCTGAGGCAATCCCCCTACTGCAACAATTGGGTGCGGATTATGTTATTGTACACCCTTCTTTTTATTCAGGGTTAAGGGGCGAGGAGATTGTTTCCCGCTTCAATACAGATCCCGGGTTGAAGGCGGAGATTGGTTTTCCCGATTCATTTGTGTGGCGCGTGTTGCCCGAAGATCCCAATTGTGATTAACGTTTTATGAGTATATCAAGCATCGCGCGGTATCTGTGGGCACAGTGGAAATATGTGTTTCTTATCAATCTTCTCTTGGTCGTCATAATCAGCGCGCCGTATCTCTATGGGTATCTGCAGACGCCGCCGGGAGAAACGTATACGGGTCTCCATGCGCTCACTCCCGGTGATTTCAATGTGTATTATACGCAGATGCTGCAGGCGGGGCGGGGAGATATGGCGGAAAGAAATCTCTTTGCGGGGATTGACGGGGTAGGGAGTATCAGCATGGTGAATGCATTTTGGTATTGTTTAGGCGTGATCGCCCATGCCGCCGGTATGTCCACACCGTTGGCATTCCATCTTGCGCGGCTTGCGCTCATTCCGTTGTTGGTGTTCGTGCTTTATCAGTTATTGAAAATACTCGTGCCCTTTCGCGCGTTTTACGCAGCAGGCGCACTTACCTTTTTGGGTTCCGGCATCGGCTATCTCGCGCTTCCTTTTTTGAAATCGCCTCCCCTCGTGGGGAGGTATGACTGGCCCCTTGATCTCTGGGTGCCGGAATCAAACACGTTTTTAACCCTTTACCATTCGCCTCATCTTTTGGCATCGCTTATTTTATTTTTATTCGTGCTGTTATCCTTTTTGCGCGCATCCACTTCTCTCAAGCCTTTCTGGTGGCAGGTGAGCGGAGGATTGGCGGCGGCGGCGCTGTTTCATTTTCATCCATTCCACGCGGTGACGCTTGGCAGCATACTGCTTGTGTGGACAGTTATTATGGGACGAATATCTTGGCGCCGTTCGTGTGTGACGCTTGCGGTTATGAGCGGCATTTCTCTGCCAAGCATTGCATGGCAGCTTATGCGCTTGCGGTCCGATTGGATTACCCAGGAGTGGGCAATGCAGAATGTGACCGCTACTCCCGCGCTCTGGGCGGTGCTTTTAGGATATGGATTGCTGATTCCCTTCGCGCTTGCAGGGGGAATATGGTATGCGCGCGTGCGGGACAAAGGAAGCGAGTCGCCCTCTCTTCACCCTCGCGCCGTATGGTTCTTGGGCGCATGGATCGCGGTGCAGTGCGCGCTTATAGGGAGCCCTTTGCCGTTTCAGCGGCGTTTGTTTGAAGGTTTACATGTGCCACTGGCGATGCTCGCGGGGATAGGGGTTGTCATTATTTTCAATGCAGGACTTTGGAAGAACACCTCCCGTATCATTCGTTCTATGACACAGGTGGCATGCGGTATTCTTCTTACCTTTTCTACGGTAGGCACTATAAGCCGCGATGTGTCGCTTTATTCATCGCGTTTTCAGCTATTCTATCTGTCTGCGGCACAGAAAAATGTGTATCGTATTCTCATGCAGAGCCCTCTTGAGGGAATCGTGCTCGCGCCTGTCGATCAGGCGAGTTTCATACCCGCATGGACCGGAAGGGCAGTATACGGGGGATCAGGCGCGCACAGCCCTGATGAGGCTCTGCGCCGAAGGTTGACTGATTGGTTTCTCACAGGGCAGGGAAGCCAAGAGGAGCGCATGCAATTTATACGGCGCGAAGATATTACTGACGTGGTTGTGATGTCGTCTGATGATAGGGATATTATCACGCTTTCCTCCGACCCCTTGCTCCGTACGGTTTTTATAGACCGTGGGATAGGATTATTTTCAATGCGTTAATACATTTATGAACTTTGATCATAACATGAAAAGGATGTTTAAAGTGGCGCCAGTATTAGTATTTATTGTGATTGGCATAATCATTGTGGTTTTTACGCCTCGTTCTTTGACGTGGCCCTCTTATCTCACCTTTACTACGCTTCAGAGCAAATTGAAGTATAATATGATTTTTGATGTGAGAGAATTAGACTATTACCGGGAGGAGGGATCGTGGTTCCGTCAAAATTATATTCCTTACGTTGATAAGCCTTTTGAATATCCCGCCCTCGCCACGCTCTTCTTTACCTTGCCCGCTCTTATGAATGAGAGTCGGGTCGGTTATCATGTGTGGTTTCATATATTTACCCTGTTCGCGGGAGTGGCGTTGTTGGTAGTGGTAAAGTATTCCATCCCGCATGAGCGGCGTGCGCTCCTTTTCCTCTTAATCGCTCCTTCAGTATTATTCTATACATTTAATCGTTTTGATGTGCTCGCCGCGCTGTTTCTTCAGCTCTCTCTATTTCTGCTGTATCGCAAGCGTTGGCGATGGTCATTCGCGCTTTTTGCGGTATCAGTATTGATAAAATGGTATGCAGGGGTACTGTTTCCCATTTATCTCTTTGCGTTATTTGATACCGCCCATACCCTTGAAGAGCGACGGCGGGGATTTGCCGCTGTGTGTATAAGTATTGGTATCTTGGCATTAGGGCATATTTGGCCTGTCGCGTTTGGAGGGAATATCCTTACCATGGTGAATCCGTACGCGATTCATTTTGTCCGTTCGCCCGAAATAGGAAGTTTCATGTCCGTCCTTGCCGCGCCTTTTGGTATATTCTATACACCAGCGTATCAGATAGAACCAGGGAGTCTCGATGGAATAACCGCAATCATTGTCGCGCTGTCTTCCTTACTGCAGTGGGCTGGCCTTGTGATTGTCATGATCATGCTTCTTCGCCGTCCTCGGCAATTGAACAGTTTGCCTGCATTAGCACACACGGCGCTGATTGCGGTAGGATGCTTTATCTTTTTTAACCGCGTATATTCTTTTCAATGGATTCTATGGATTATTCCCCTGCTCATACTCACGCTTCCCTCACGCGCGACGATTCTGTGTTTTATCGCATTTGATGTGGTAAGCTATATACAGTCTCCCATATTGTACGGCTCTTTTGACTATTTATCACATTTTATTATATTTCTCCTGCTTACTATTTTACGATCTATATTGCTTGGTGTAATTCTTTTGCCCTCATTCCGTTGGCTGTTAAGGAGTGAGTCATCGCTGTCAACTTCGCCCCCCATCACGGTTAATACGACTGTTTTACCTTAAATTCAAATTGATTTTTTTTGAGACCATGGCTATTCTTTCAGTTATCATTCCTGTATATAACGAAGTGCGCACGATACGTGAGGTGATACATCGTTGTTTAAGACAGCCTCTTCCTCATGGGTTAGACCGGGAAATAGTGGTGGTCGATGATGGCTCCACTGACGGCACTAAGGAAGTTTTGATTTCATTTCGCGAATCAGCGAAGGTGTGTATACATGAAAAAAATTATGGCAAGGGTGCGGCCGTGCGCACGGGGCTCGCGGAAGCGCGCGGTGATATTATTCTGATTCAAGACGCAGATTTTGAATACGATCCCGGCGAGTGGCCAAAGCTTTTGCAGCCGATTCTTGATGATGAAGCAGATATTGTGTATGGCTCGCGGTTCTCAAGCGGTGCGCATCGCGTGTTGTACTATTGGCATTTTGTGGGGAATAAATTGGTTACCCTTTGGTCAAACATATGGACTAACCTCAATCTTACTGATATGGAAACAGGCGCTAAAGTATTTCGAAGAGAGGTGGTTGAGGGTATCAAATTCAGATCGAATCGTTTCGGGTTTGAACCGGAGTTTACCGCAAAGATCGCTCATAGAGGATGGCGCATCTACGAGGTGGGGATTTCCTATCGTGGTCGTAGTTATGCGGAAGGGAAAAAGATTACTTGGCGGGACGGTCTTGTCGCGCTCTGGCACATCTTCAGATGGAATATGGTTGCGATGTATGAGCGTAAGAGGAATATTTTTTAAAAGGACAAAACGGTTTCTAGGGATTTACGAATTTTTCCTATGAAGGCGACTGCTTCACTATTATTTATTAGTAAGGAAACATGGAAGAAACAATTTCTCTATTTTATTCTTGCGATTGTGGTCATTATTAATCTCTTTACCGGTCTTTTCAACATTTACGGAGATGGCGTTGGTTATAATTTTCTCTATCAGCAGTTAAGGGAGAGAAATTGGTCATTCACCATATATCCTGAATCTCCGCCGCTCCCTAGTGAGTACATGTTTGTACCTGCGGGCAGCGGATGGTCCACATATTATCAGATCGGCGCACCACTCGTATGGGCATTCTTCGTCCCTCCTCTCACGCAGGTGCTCATGCCGCTTCTCACCATCATTTCACCCATTCCTTCTGTATGGTTAGATGGTCTCATAAGAGACGGAGTGGCCATACTTGCGCTTAATGCGATATTGGCATATGTCATCATGCGCCTGCTTATATATGTTTTGACGCGGGAGTTAAGCTTTTCTCTCCCTACGGCAGTGGCTGCGGTATTGCTTACTTACTTTGGTCTTCCTTCATGGGTGTATACATTTCAGGCGGTGGCTTATGCTCATACCGTGGAGCTTTTCTTTGTGACGTGCGCAGTCGCGGCTTATGTGAGGGCATACCGCACTCGTGTGCAATCCTGGCTTTTGGCGGGGAGCGTATGCGTGGGGTTTGCGGGTATTACCCGGATTGATGCACTCATATATTTGCTGCCATTCGCAGGGGTGGCGCTTGTCATATTCCCCTCGAAAATGCGCGCACTTATCTCAACGACCGCGCCCGCGCTTGCGATAAGCGCGCTTCAAGTTCTCGTGTGGTGGATGATATTTAGGACACTGTTACCGAGTAAGGGTTACACGATGGAGAGCCTCCAATTTCCTGGCAGGTTTGCGTGGGAAGTATTATTTAGTTCAGTGCGCGGATTTTTTGTCTGGTCGCCGATTGCCCTATTTGGGGTTGTCGGATTACTAAGCAACCTTCGCAAAAAGATATCGCGAAGGCATATCGCGGTTATTGGGGTGAGCAGTATTATTTTGTATGCGCTTTTTTATGGATCGTGGTATATGTGGTGGGGTGGAGATTCGGTCGGCCAGAGATTCCTCATACCATTGTTGCCATTTATTGCCTTTGGAGTTGCCCAATACCTTCATGATATATGTGCGTATCCTGTGCTCCTGCGCGCGGGGGGGAGGCTTGTGGTGGTTCTCGCCTCGCTCTTCTATTTCTCACTTGCGCTTATCTATCCATTAGTAGACCGACCGGGGAGCACAGAAGAATATACCACTCCGATGACGCTTTATCGTAATGCGTCAGTGGAATATGGTTTCCCTAGTCTTTCTTCATGGCAGCCTCTCCTACGGGATTCGCTATGGTTTGGCCCGCGTCTCACTCATCTCCTCTATTATCAGAAATGATTTTTTCATTTTTATGACTGCGCAACGCACAAGAGGGTTTGGAGTATTTGAGAACCTATTAAGTCGCCGTCGCGCGCGTGAAGCGCGTCGTCTGTTGCAGACCGCACCTTCACGCCATCGTATCCTTGATATCGGCTGCGGGCAGTATGGCGCATTCTTAAGAAGTGTTTCGTTTCAGGAGAAATTTGGCGTGGATAAGTTGCCTCCGATAATCAATAATGATAATAATATTACGTATTGCCAGCATGATGTGGTGCGCAATACTATCCTTCCCTTCCCCAAAGATTTTTTTAACGCGATAACCTTGCTTGCCGTTATTGAACATATTGATATATATTCTGCGCGAGCGTTGCTACATGAGATATACCGTATTCTTAAGCCTCAAGGAGTGGCGGTAATCACCACGCCTGCGGTCGGCACAGGAAATATTTTAAACATACTAGCTCATACTCGCCTATTAAGCAATATAGAGATCAAGGAGCATGTGCATGAGTATGGCAGTATGGAATTGCAGCTTATGTTGGTTGACGCCCGTTTTCCTAAGGATGGCATAGTCTACGGCAGATTTGAGTGCAGACTCAATCAATGGGTGCGGGCTATTAAATGATAAATTATTATGTCTATTACTATCGTGATCCCAACTTATAATGAGCGTGAGAATATTGAAATACTTATTTCTCGAATTGCGGCGCTCCATATTCCCGAGGCGAACATCATTGTGGTGGATGACGCGTCGCCGGACGGGACTGGCGCGGTAGTGACATCCTTACATGAAACGTACCCCTTTGTTTCGCTGATCGCGCGCAATGGGAAAAGGGGTTTGGGGAGCGCGTATGTGGAAGGCTTTACGCGGGCGCTCGCGCAAGGCGCAGATATCATCATTGAAATGGATGCAGATCTTTCGCATGCGCCAGAGGACATTCCGCGCTTATTAAGCGCGATTGATGAAGGGGCAGATGTCGCGATCGGGTCGCGGCGGGTGCCTGGTGGCCAGATCGTCGGATGGCATTGGCGGCGGCACTTGGCGAGTACCTGCGCGACGTGGCTTTCGAGAGCGCTTCTTGGATTCAGCACTCGTGATATTACGAGCGGTTTCCGCGCATTTCGCCGCTCTGCGCTTATCGCGATTCACTTTGCCGATGTGCGGTCGGATGGTTATGCATTTCAGGAAGAAATGCTTTTGCGCTGCGAACGCGGGAAATTTATTATCACAGAAATCCCCGTGGTTTTTACGGACCGGGTAAGAGGCGAATCGAAGCTTGGTGTTCGTGAAGTAATTTCTTTCTTTATTACCCTCATGCGCTTATGGATACATCGCCATTGAATGGATCAAAATATTTTACCCCGTTACCAGAAAGCTACGATGGTAAGACCGTAGTAGATGAATGGGTATCAATCCCGAAGGGGCATAATAACCAAAGTTATGAGGGTGAGCCCATGGTAACGGGGTTTAAGCGCGGGTTAGTGCTCGTCACTGCGCTTGGCGTGCTCTTGCGCGTGATTGCCGTGGTGAGCAATGGGCGTTTCTGGTTTGATGAAATTATCACCGTGGCTATAGCCAGAAAGCCCTTGCATGAAATGTGGGCATATCTTGCCGTGGAGAATCATCCGCCTTTGCACTATTATCTCGTCCATGGGTGGATTGCTCTTTTTGGACCGGGGGAGGTTGCAGTGAAGCTTTCCTCGGTGCTCGCGGGCGCCGCAGGGATTGTCGTGACAGGTATATTTGCGAGACGATTGTTCGGTGTGCGCACAGGCTTAATTGCAGCAGGACTTACCGCTCTAAGCACGTTTCAGATTTTCTTTTCCTCTGAAGTGCGGATGTATGCATGGCTCTATTTATTTGGCGTGGTCTCATTGATGTCGTTCTGGGAGATTATCCGCTCTTCGTCGTGGAAATGGCATGTCGTATGGATGGTCTCCACTATTGCCGCGCTCTATACTCATTTGGGGGGCGTGTTCGTGCTGGTAGTCGAAGTCGCTTTTAGTGTGGCCTATTCACTGTACGTACGCGCTCAAGCAAGGAAAGGAATGCGTAATAAATACCAAATGCCGTCAGTACCCCTCCGTACAGTTGTGTTCATGATGGTGGTAGTGTGTCTCGCGTGGCTGCCGTGGATTATAGTGTTTGTGCGAGAGAAGATGCAGACATTTAATCGGAATGCATGGTATTTTTGGATTGAGCCTGCTAATCCTTTCCCCATGGAAGCGCTGCGGCAATTTTTCTTTTTTGATAATTATTCTGATTTTATTGAATTATGCGGCTGGATATTCATTGTAACAGTATTTACCATTGCGCTCTTATCGATCCGTCGTACCAATGAGCGCAAATATACTGTACAATTTTCAATGGATCTCCCCACCATATATGCGATGGTTATATTTATCTTTCCCGTCTTTATTGGTTTTTTTACCAATGTATTAGTGGTGAAAGTATATATTATCGCGGGGGCGGGAGCATATCTTTTGGCGAGCAAAGGCCTAAGCCGTATTCACGTTCCTAAATCGTTTCCTCCCTTTCTCTTTCCGCTTATGCTCATCGTATTCTTTATCGCTTCGGACATGGGAGTACTTTTGGAGGTGAGACCCGCATGGAAAAATGTGGGAGGTTATCTTGAGACGAACGAAAGACAGGCTGATGCCATTGTGATCCTCTCTCATAGTTATGAAGTTGCCCTTCGCTATTATTATCACGGCACGATGCCGGTATTGCCATTTTATCCTCTCCCTGATGATACGCATGGCGATACGCTCCTGCGTGCAGTGCGGAGGAATTGGTATACGATCCTCACGAAGGAAAATGTGGGGATGCTTAATAATCTCGTAGAGGGACGAAAACGGATTTTTGTTGTGTTGGTGGGTAATTTTAATAAAGTGGAGCGGATTGCGCCCGAATGGTTCTTCTCGCACGGGTGGCAGCTGCGCTCTGTCGAACGTTGGGAAGACTATATGGTCAATCCGGAGGTGATGTTGTTGGAGAAGCTGTGAACGGTGAGGGGGTAAGGTTTATGATGCTAGTACCGTAACAATTAAGTTTCGCAACATGCATAGTGCCAAATCTCCCTGTAAATACTGCTCAAAACGCGCCAGTGATATGGCATAATTAAATTGTTACGGCACTAGTTTCGTGAGACGGTTACGGTAAAGTACGTGACGAGTAATTACATCCATTGATGAAACGGGCATCCTTACCTTAACCAGTTATCCACAACAAGGTTTACGCTTCCTAACCTGTCCAGTTCGAGCCCCCCGCGCACATTCGTAAAGTCCTCTATTTCAAAGCTGAACGGGGGATTTTTTTTAGGTTTTTTTATTTCAGAACGGAAAAATAGTGCCGAGGTACCCTCTTGTTGCATGAGGGAATAGCCGCCTTCATCGAGCAGCTGGCGGAAACGTGCTTTCATGAGCGCGGCATAGGGCTGTGTCCAAGCAATCGAGTGTGCTTGCACCAAATCTGCCTTTACATCCATTTCATCAAGCACGAGATAGTCAGGGTATGCAGCGGGCGGGTACGGCGCAGCAGCGTATTGCTGGACGCCAAGGAGCGTGAGTGGGAGGAGGGTAAGGCCGCGGCGGGAAGAAAGGGGGGCAAGAAATTGGTCAGTGGAAGCCACGGTGGCATGCGGGGGTATGGAGGCAAGGATTTCTTTTTGCGGCGTCACGTTTGTGTGGGCACTTATCGCATATGCTGCGGGGATCAATGGCCCAAACGAGAGCATTGAGCCAACAGCGGCAGTCATCACGCACACTAACAATATAGTTTTATCTTTTAAGAACTCGTTTGCATATACTACGATCGTAGAATAGACAAACGAGTGTTTTTTTTCAAATTGCGCGTGCGGTGTGTATGTAGTGAGAAAGGGGATAAACGCAAGAAATATCCCGGGAAGCAGCAGCAGACCGTAGTGCGTCTGCCAGATGAGCGCGCCGCCGCCTGCGGAAGAGAGGGTTATTGCCGCGAGCGGGGGGAGCGCGAGGAGGAGCCACTTTGGTTTTAAAAGCGGCAGAAAAATGAGCGGTAATAGAAGCCCTAGGAGCATTTCGAGATTTTGAAAGCTAAGGATATGGGCAATAACTCCTTTTGTGACAGCGCCCAAAGAGCCAAGCTGCGGAATCCATTCATAATAAATGCGGAATTGATATCCAAGGGAGGGGGAAAAATGGGAAATAATGCGCTGCGCGAGGAAGAACCAGGCGGCGCTGAGACATATTATGAAGGATGGAACCCATAAGTTCGCAGCGGGTTGTCGGTGGGGGTAACACGCATCGGCCGCCCCTGTGAGTCGTCCGTGCTCCGCCTCGCCCTCGCTCGTCCCGCGCGGCGGGACACCATGCCCGCTCGGGCTACGGAGGGTTCCCCCACCGCCAACCCTCACTTTAAGAGAAGCGCCAAGCCATATAAAACCTAAGAAAAGCGTGATAAGGGACACATCCTCGCGCACGGAAAGGGAGAGGAGGAGGAAGAGGGTGAAGAGTGTACAGTTATTCAGTCGGTCAGTCCTCAGTTTATCGGTTTTCGATTCTTTGATTTTTTGCCAGTAGTAAAAAAGAAAGAAAAGGAATAAGGGCGCGAAGGAGAGGGAGTGGAATTCGAAAAGGTTGGCGTTCTGCACGGCAGGGTGAAGCAACCAGAGCGTTCCGACCGCAGTCGGCAGCCAGTTTTTCAGTTTTTCTGTTATCGGTTTATCAGTTTTTTGATTTTCCGATTCATCAACTCTATGACTCTGTGACTTAATGACTTTTTGGCTTATTAGAAAAAGCGGCCATGCGGCAAGCGCCAGCGCAAGTGTCTGGAGTACCAGCAGCATCCTCGGATCGGGAAAGAGCGCATACAGGGGCGCAATGAGGAAGAGTATTGGTTCAAAGTGGTCGCCTAAGTAATTGTGGCCTTGGATGGAGGAGTAGAGTTTATCAGTTATTCGGTTAATCAATTTATCAGTTTTAGGAATTACAATATTGTCACCCTGAGCCTGACGAAGGATGGATCCCTTGTTTGAAAGCTGCCAAGTGACTTGATTATAAATCGCCAAATCCCGCGCATTATAGCGCAACTGGCTATATTTCCAGAGCGAAATGCCGGAGAAGATGAGGATGTAGAGAATAATGCCGCTCGCGAGCACGCGCATGGGAGCTATGAGAGTTCAAGGTATTGTTGCGGCGTGAGGGCACGCACGAGGTGTGCACTCTGGACAATCATTTGTTGGTCAAGGGTGATGAGTGTGGCGCTGGTCCATTGGGCGGCGCGCACCATAACGGCGTCGCTTGTTTTGAGCGCGAGGGGGCTTGTGCGCGTTGCGGCGATGAAGCGCCGTACGAACTCCTCATCGAGCGGGAGAATACGGAAATCGGCAACATAGGCTTCGAAATCAGACACGCGCGCCAGCGCATCGTGGCGGGCGAGTGCGGTGACCGTTTCCATGACGGCAAGCGAGGGGACCGTCACGCGGTCGCCGCGCGCACGGATGCCACAAACATATCGCGCACGCGCTCCGCGTGCGCGTCATGCGCATGGAACATCGCGACGAGGACGGATGTATCAAGGGCGATCAGCATACTATGTTCACTCGTCCCTCAATTCGCGGATAATCTCCACTGCGGACTTCTTGCTTTTGAAGCGCAGGTGTTCCGGTATGTTAATCCAGAGGTCGAGGGAATTGAATTCCTTTGGCACGGGTTTTGCGGCCTCGGCAGTATCCGGTATCGTTGCGCCCGTGGGTTCGGGCGTAATGCGGGCGATCGGTTTTGAGCGATGGATGACTTGGAACGAGTCGCCACGCTCGAGCGCTTTCCATATTTTAGCAAGATTAAGCCTTACTTCTTTAGCGGAAATGGTTCGGGTAGGCATAAATAAGAAAAATTAGTGTTAACTTAAAGTATATTTTAAGTATACATTTGAGGTGCATCTTGTCCATATTGACAAAACTCAAAATCCATGGTATCTTTTTATGATTTTTCCAAACTAAATCCTAAAACAAAAAAAGAATCGCGGGAAAGGAGGTGATCAAGATGAAAACCCGCGGAAAAATTTTGTGGCTCGTTGCGTTCGTAGCGGTGTTAGGGGGGTGCGCCGGAAGCTCAAATTTTAAGGAGGGTGGGAAGGAAACTTTCGGGTTTCAAAAATCTGCCTTCGGGTCAGGACCAACTGAGCTCTCCGTGGCACGAGTCAATCTTGCACAAGCTAAAAAGCTTGAGTATGAGGCAAAGATTGATTCAGCCATCGCCGCCAACACCACGGAAGGTAACGCAGCGCAAATCGCTTTTTATCAGGCGTTGCGTAATGCGGCAGGGTCAGGATTATTCCTGACGGCGGGGAACGAGGTGTTGTTCAATATGCATCGTTTTGATGCGCATGAGGACGCGCATAATGCGGCGTATTTGATGGGGGTAGTATGCCCCGTGTGCGGCCTTAAAACGCGGTAAGGGCACTGGCGCGAGAAAACAAAGGGCGGTATCTGTTGTTTGGATACCGCTCTTGAACGTTAATGGAGACGAATATAGGATGAGTTATTGTACACCCGCGCCGGCGAGGATAATTGAGAATACGAATTTGGAGATTGCGTAGGCAAGAATAATGACGATGAGGCCGATGATAGAAGATTCAATAATTTTCTGTGCCGATTCAACCTCTTCCGTTCTGCCGCGCGCGAGCATCCATTTGAAACCTGCATACACAATAAGGGCAAGAAATATTACGCCTATGATAGTAAGCATCGCTTGAATAATGCCACCTACTGTTATCGCCAGATCCTTAGTACCAAGACCGCTTGCGTTGCCCGCATTAAATAAATTGCCTTGTATCTCGCCTGCAACTGGTGCAGCTATTGATGGAAGTGGCGTAATTAGTTGAACTATAACAGTCGCTGTAAGGGCGATATATTTTTTTATGTGCGGGGTGAGGCGGGGCATATACTTTGATAAATCATAAATTCTAATTTTGTCGTTTGCGGCTGCGCTGCCGGGCATAAGGAATGGGTGAGTGATTACGCCCGTGAGAGGGCTAATTTCTCGAGCCTGACCACCCGGTCTTCAAGTACCTTGAACTCATCGCGACCGACCTTCTCTTTGAGTTCATACCTGATCAGGCGGAGCTCTTCGGAATGTATTTTTGATTCATTTATTAGGATTAGTACATCGTCTTTCACGGTTTGCAGGTCTTCCGTCATGTGCCCCACTTTCTCAAATGTCGCCTCGCCTTTATCTTTCACCAATTCAATATTTTCCGCCAGCGCTTTGTAATGCGAGCGGATTTCCTCGAGTAATATTTGGGTGTAATCTTCAGGGATTTGATTCATAGCCTTATTATACGCCGCGAGGGGAAGGAGTCAATTTTTAAGGAGGTTGCCTTTAAGGTCGGCTTCTCCGGACTGTTCCACTTGTGTCACAATGTTCTGCGCGAGGGCAATCGCTTCCCGTGCCTGTGTCTCCGTATAGCTTTCAAATGGCACGGCGGGCGGGGCGAGCGCATCGGGGTAGCGGGTGGGGATATAGTATTGGTCGAGAATTCGGCCGGCGTCGATGAGCGCAGCAAACTGCGAATCATACGTCGCGCATTCATCAAGGAGCTCTTTCACCGAATGTTTCCATACCATGCGGCTCCCTTTGAGATAGAGGTATCCTTTTAAGGCTTTTTGCGCGGCTTGCTCGGCGGAATAACAGGCGTCAGAAAAGAATGCGTGTTCAAGGTCTGCTTGAGCGGCTTCAATTTCATGGCGCGCTTGTTTGAGCCAGCGCTCTGCTTCTTCAGTTTGGTGTTTCATATATGATGATGCCCTCTTGGAGCGCTCTCATGACGAGAGGATTTTCCCGCTCTTGCATCGCCGCAAACTCTTCCGGGGTGTAGATGAACGCGTCCACCCGCGGGAAGTCTTTTGGCAGCATAAGGCTGAATTCTTTCAGGCGCTCCAAAAATGGTTTTTTTGTTGATTTAATGAGAAGAAGATCAATATCACTGTGTTCGTCTGCATCCGTGCGTGCGTGGGAGCCAAAGAGTATTGCGCGCTGCGGTTGATAGTGCGTGAGTACTTCGTTGAGCGAGCGCAGGGATAATGGAACCATAAAGATTTAAAATCTTTTCTTGCTTGATTATACTTCCTCAATGGAGGGAATCAACAAGCGAATCAAAAATATGAGTATAAATGTCAACATTTGTGTTCTATCTACGGACAGCAGGCTTGATTCACATCATAACATTTGAAATCATTCTGCGTAGGGGTCCCGCCAGTTGGACAACGACCATTGACATCAAGAGTTTGACATACGTAGCCGTATGTCGGACATTGTAGGTTTAGAACACAACAAACCAGTGAGCAATCGTCTGTCACGAATGACCTTTCGTCAGGTTCACATCTGTCTTTACAAGTACCACCGTATACCCTACTACATTCATCAAGCGGACCAGTTACTGAAGGCTGTACTGGCGTGATGCCGTTAATTGAAACTGAAGGCGTCCAGAAGAGGGCGTTGACTACATAGGTGGTAAGCGCGTAGGCCACGACGACAAGGACGAGGCCGATCACGGCGTTCTCGAGCGTGGTCTTGGCGCTCGTGGCGGTTTCCTGGTTTCCCTGCGCCGTCATCCACTTGAAACCCGCCCACACGGTGAGTGCGAAGAAGAGCACCCCAAGGAGCGCAAGCATTGCGGACAATATTCTGCCCACGGCCGTAGGGATGGATGGAGCCTCTCCTCCCGGCGTTAATCCCCCGCCGGTCGCTGCTTTTTTAAGGCAGAAAGGATCGTCCGCGCCGCAGGCGGATTCTGCATGAGCCGCGGTGATCACCGGAGATAGTAACTGTTCACTCAGGGTCATCGCCGCTCGGAATGCACGATTTTTCTGCGGACGCGACCTAGCGTCCCTTGCGCCTAAATCCTCGAAAAATTGGCATTCCTTCGCGTCAAGTTGAAGCCAGTGGGTAAATATAAGAGAAGATACCTGCGTGCCGCTTGCGCGCAAGGCCATAAGCGCAAAGAGCGGCATTGCAAGCGCGGCAAGGAGCGCAACAGCGAGGGTGAGAGAGCGTGAATGAGATTGCATGGGATTCAGTGAGATTATTTCTTGAGCCCATCGAAGGCAGATTGTCCTTCGATAAACTCAAGAGATAATTTATCACATCGGCATTCCAATCTTTCCGCCTAAGATCATCATCGGGTAGCGTGGCAGTTTATCTGCCACCGATTGGTCGGAGACAAGCTCCGACGCTACAGAGTTGCTAAAAAGTAAGCTGCAATGTTATACAGTGCAAATGCGCCGAAGAGTTAATTTAAAAAAGCTTATCAATGATGAATGCGGTAAGCGCGTAGGATACCACGATGATGACAAGGCCTATGCCTGCGTTTTCTATAGTGCCTTTTGCTTGAGTGACTATTTCTTCATTGCCGCGCGCGGTCATCCATTTGATGCCGGCGTAGCAGATGAGCGCGAAAAAGATGACGCCAATGAGCGCGAGAATATCGCGGATGATGAGGCCGATGAGTTGAGGAAGAGAAGCGCCGGTGTTTAAGCCGATGTACGTCGCCATTTGCTTCACGCAGTACGCATCATCACTGTCCGGCGTGCCGCACTCCGCAAACGCAACGAGCGGTACCGTGAATACCGCGATTATCAATGCCCCTGAGAATAGGTATCGAAAAGGGGAGAACCGCAGCATAGGAGGTACCGCTCGCTTATAAACGATAGGTAGTAATGAGTCTGGCCGTTTAAGTGGATTGTTCGAGTACGGAGAAGACAAACCTCGTGATAGCAAAGGCGACAAAGATGATGATAAGGCCGACGACGCCCTGACCAATCGCTTTCTTGCCGGATTCTACTCCTTCCTCGTTGCCACCTGCGGTCATCCACTTGAAGCCGCCCAAAAGGATGATGACGAGCGCGACGATGCCGAGGATGCCAAGAGCGATATTGATAATCTGCGCGATCGTGGCGCGGACATCGCGCGTGCCAAGCCCTGCACCGGTGCCATAGAATACGCCAAAGCGGTCAGTTTGCGCGACTACTAAGGTGGGGATGATAACCGCTGCGGTGGTAACGGCTCCTGCGATGAGATGTTTGCCGAGCGTGCGATAGTTCATAAAAATAAGACTTTTCAGTATTGAAACGGGAGGAGCGCTCCCTTAGGCGCCGTAAAAAAATAACATATTCACCACTTTGGGCTGTAATAAGGTTTATAGCCGTACTACAGCGGTTATTATGATGATTAATTGGAAAGGTTATTTTTTTAAGCGCCCTTAGATATGTGTTTTAGCGATTTTTTGTTAACCGTCGACCTTTGTGGATAATATTGATTACTCGTCTTTTCACTGTGGATATTATACGATATTTTGCACCTAAAAAGCAATGTAAGGAATGGTACGCGCTCACTGGACCCCCCCTCTGTCATCCTGACCCCGCAAATGCGGGGGAAGGATCCCCGGCGTATGCCGGCCCACATCCGTGGGAGATTCTTCACTTCGTCCCGATTCCATCGGGACTTCGTTCAGAATGACGACATCAGTGAACACTTACAAGGAATGTATTTATGGCGTAAAACCGGGATTGGTAGGGGTTATGACCTTAAAGATAAAGCTTAATGCTACATATGAGCCGATAACTACGATGGAACCTATTAGCGCCCAGACCACCGTATCTCTCCCCTTTTTCACTTGTTCGGGGTTGCCTGCGGATATGACCCAGTAGATGGCGCCCACGAGGAACATCATGAGGGCGACGGCGCCGCTTAACGGGAGCACGGTGGTAATAAAGCGGCCCACGAGCGTGGCAATGTCAGGGCCTTCTCCGCCACAACCGCCGCCGATAGGATTGCAGATTTTTTTGGCATAATCCTCAACGGCAAGTGCGGCACGAGGGCCAAGGATGAACAAAGAGCAATAAACAAAGAGCAATGAACAAAAAGTAGTGAGTGTGCTGGCGCTTTTTTTTAATTTCATAATTAGATAGTAGTAGACAAATATTTTTTCAGTGATATTCGGTGCGTACTTCTGTGTGCATTCAGTGTAAAAAGCTTCTCTCACGGAAAAATCTGAATCCTACACGGAAATGCACTGAATGGTGTTAAGATCTTATTAAGACTAGGCGCTATAGAATGCCTTTTGCAGGCCTTTAAAGAATACATCGAGGATGGCAAAGGAGGCGGCTGCAAGCGCAAGCCCCAAGAATGCCCATACGATCATGCCTTTCCCTTTCTCCACTGATTCGCTGTTTCCGCCTGCGGTCATCCATCGCACCGCGCCGAGGATGACCATAATGAACGATACCACCCCCACCAGTCCCATCACCATCTGCAGTGCGGTTCCGAGGAGTCCAAGCAGTCCACCTGGTGTATTAAAGAAAGGGTGGCAGAGCTCTCCCTTATTCCAGTCCTCCTTGCCGCATTCGGTGTTTACGGGAGTGGCAGGTACGACAGCGTTTTGAGCACGTACCGAGGCAGTAGAGAAAGAAATTATCAGGACACAGATTATCAGCGCCATTCCTATTCCAATAAAATCCCAAATCCTAATATCAAATTTGACATTTGGAATTTGACATTTGATTTTCATTTGACATTTGGAATTTGACATTTGATTTTCATTATAACGTTTGATTCACCTGCTGTGCGCAGAAGTTGATCGCATCGCTCACTGTTTTCGAATTATCTATCACCGCATCAATCATCGCGCGCATCGCGGTTTCCATGGCACCCGGATTGCGGCCGCGGTACCAGGTTTGGGCGGTGAAGAGCTGGTTCACGAAGGGTTTAAGATCCGGGTCTTCCGCATACTTTGCGATGAGGCTCCGGAGCGCGGGCGGCTTTCGCGCGCGGTCAAGATACGCGGTCACGCGTTCCGGGCTCGTGGCAAAGAGCACCAGGTCCCATGCGACCGCTTGGTGGGGAGAGCGCCGCGCGACGCTTGCGAGCCAGTAATTGGCAAAATTGACTTCTTTCCTTCCCGCATCCGTGCCGTCGCTATTCAGGTGCGGCACTGGCGCGATGCCGGTGTCAATTTTTGGCCCTTGGGCACGCAAATAGGGGAGCTGATAAGAATATCCAAGGAACATACCCAAACGTCCCGTGGTAAAAAGCGTTTGCGCTTCTTCGAGCGTACTGTTCCAGGTATAGACTTCCTTGGTAGGTTTCGCAAAATCAGTGTAGAAGCGCAGGGCATCGGCGCCGGGAGAGAAGAGTTCGCCAGTCTCAAGCCACACCCCCTCATGGAAGCCTGCGCTTCCATTTTTTATCATCTGCGTGCCGGTTTGGAGCATGAGGAGCGTCAGGATATCCACGCTTCTGTTGTTATTCGCGCTGCCGCCGAGGTTTATGCCGGACTGCAGAAGCGTGCCGGTGGTGTCTTGGATGGTGAGCTTCTTCACCATGTCCTTCACCTCGGTCCAGGTTTTCGGAGGGACGGTGATTTTCGCCTGGTCAAACAATTCATGGTTGTAAAAAAGTCCCAAAGTGTCCACCGAGAGCGGCAGTCCCACGACCGCATTGTTCCTTACCGCATCATTGAGCACCGCGCTCACGAAGCGCTCTTTCACATCCTGGGGGGTAAGCGTTTTTTGTTCTCGATAGACCGCCGCGCTCTTCTCCACCCCTTTTTCAGGGTTTACAAGAACAGGCAATTTTATGGTCGCTGGCAGGGGTGCGATCTTTGGCTCGTATTTGCTGGTCCAGGTATTATGGATGAAGAAAATGTCTGGTCCCTGCTCTTCCGCCCAGCCTTCAAGCAGCGCGCGTTCATATTCTTCATACCTTAATTTTTTATAGGCAATGCTAACGTTGGGGTGCTGGCTGGTGTAGGCGGCAAACACATCCTTGAACATATCTGAATCGTCAAACACACCCCACCACTGGATGCGCACGGGCTGTTTGAGCTCCCTGAGCGCGGCGACGTCTCCTTGCTTGCAGCCGAGGCCGGTTAGAGGCATGACTGCCAGCGCGAGGAACAAGACGAGCATATTTCGCCGATGAGGGATGATCTTGAGGAGATGACGAAAATTTCCAATTTCCAATTTCCAAATTCCAAACAAATTCCAAATTCCAATGACCGAATATTTGGACATTGAGATTTTGGATTTCATTTGACATTTGAAATTTGACATTGGGGTTTATTTATATGAATGGCTGAGACGTTTCTTGAGCCATGAATAGAACGGTGGTTTCAGTTCAGGTCTTGCTAATGCAAAATCCACATTCGCCTTCAGCCAGCCGAGTTTGGAGCCGAGATCGTAGTAGGTTCCTTGTACCATGCAGGCATAGACCGGACGGCGCCGTGCCAAGGTCATGATCGCATCCACGAGCCAGAGCTCGCCGCCCCTTCCCGGGCGCGTGCGTTCGAGGATGGGGAAGATGTCGGGCGTGAGGATGTAGCCGCCATGGGAAGCGAGCCGCGAGCGCGTCGCGGCCGGACCCGGCTTTTCCGTAATAGAGGTGACTTGGTATACCCGAGGCTCTATCTTGGCGCCTTCAATAATGCCATAGTGATTCGTGCCGGCGCGGTCAGTGGGATATGCCGTGATGACAGGGTCGGTGTATTTTTCCCAGACGCGCATCAATTGCGCGAGGTGCGGCGTGGTTCCTAAAAATAAATCATCTCCCCATGCCACCGCGAAAGGCTCATCGCCGATGAGGTGACGGGCATTGAGCACCGGCGTGCCATTGCCATAAGGCCCTTGTTGGCGGAGGTACACGAAATGTGCGAGCGTGGAAATTTTTTTCACTTCTGCAAGCTCTTTCTTTTTGCCCGCTTTTTTAAGCCACAGTTCCAGTTCCGTATTGGTGTCGAAATGGTCTTCGGCCGCGCGCTTATTCTGGTTCGTGACGAATATAATGTCAGTGATGCCGGCCTCAACCGCTTCCTCCACGATGTATTGCAGGACCGGTTTGTCGACAATGGGCAGCATCTCTTTGGGGAGCGCTTTGGTCGCCGGCAAGAACCGGGTACCCAATCCCGCAATGGGGACGATAAGTTTGGTTACTTTTTTCTGCGTCATATTCTACTTATAGTGTAGCAGAAAGAGGTATGACAGGGAATGAGTGATACCGTAACTGTTCACTTAGAGTTTTCTCCGCTCGGAATGCACAATTTTTCTGCGGACGCGACCACGCAGCTTGAACGCCTAAATCCTCGAAAAATTGACATTCCTTCGCGTTAAGGCGAAGCCAATGAGAAGTTATATGCTGCACTGCCACCCGTTGAAATGGATACGTTCTTCATGATAGCGATTTTCTGGCTGTCGCGTTTCGTTTGCTTCCAGATTTGCGGGATAGCCGAGGGGGATAAGCGCGAGCGGTATGATGCGATCGGGTATTTTGAAGAGAGCACGCATGGCTTGCATGCGCTCCTCTCTGGGGTAAATGCCGGTCCATACCGCGCCCAATCTCAGTTCATGTGCGGCAAGGAGGATGGTATGCGCGGCAAGGCAGCAGTCTTGGATGAGGTAGCCTGGTACAGGGGTGAGTTCAGGGTCGCCGCATACGAGGATGGCCGCGGCTGCTTGCGGCGCCATCGCGGCATGGGGGTGTATCCGCGGGATTTCTGCGAGGAGCGTTTTGTCCGTGATGACGATGAAATGCCACGGTTGTTCGTTGCGCGCGGACGGCGCCTGCATGGCGGCGCGGAGCAATTGGTTTATTATTTTTTCGGCAATCGGTTTATCCTGATAGTGCCGGACACTTCTTCTCGTATGGATCGCTTCTAAGGTGTTCATACCCAGTATATCAACATCCAACGCCACACACGACTGGCGTTGAATGGTTATAGTGAATAAATGCGACTAGGATGGAATGATGCATAGTATGATTTAGAATAGAGGTGTGGCGGTCGGTGAGGGAGGCGTGAAAATTCTGCGTAATGCTTTTACCAGAATCCTTTATATGATTAATTTTTTCTCTACGTAAGGTTAGCCTCCCTATTGGATGTTGTATGACTGGGCATACTAAAATTTATTTCATGCAATGCATAGGTCCAGCCGGGTTGCCAGCGCCAATGTGCGGTGAGCGCGTGCGCGAGCGGTATGCGGTGAATGATATGATCAAGCGCGTAATGGGTTGCCCGGTGCCCGATGATGAGCACTTTTTTCCCATCATAATGCGCGAGGAGATCCTGCAGAAATTGTTTCATCCTTTCCGTGGTTTGTGTATAGCTTTCACCTTGGGGGAACGGCACCTGGATGCGGTGTATGCGCTCTGCTTCCACTTCGCCTTTGGAACGCCGGGTCCATGCTCCATAGTCGCATTCGCGCAGCCGCCGGTCTTTGATGAGGGGAATACCGCGCCCCTTGAAAGCGATTTCTGCGGTATGAGAGGCGCGCCTCAAGTCTGAGGTGTAAACCGCATCAAATGAAGTGTCCTTGTAGCGCGCTCCCATCTCATGCGCTTGTTGCCTGCCGAGCGCTGAAAGGTCAACATCATAGTGGCCGGATGCAATCTCGTTTTCATTATCCGTCGTGGTTGCGTGAGGCGCAAATATAAGGGTGACCATAGTGCGCGGATAATTATTTCCCCGTGAGTGCGCCTAACATAACGATAAGGTAGATACCGACGGTATTGAGAAGGAATGAGAGGGGCGCGAGTTTCCGTATGTCGTAGCGATAGTAGCTTAAAAGGGCGATGCCGAACTCGTCGGGAAGCGGCGAGAGGATAATAAGGGAGCCAATGACCGGCCCGAGCCAAAGGAATACTTTTGTGTGCAGGATTTTTCCCGGGTGCAGGGCAAAAAAATGGTGTTCGGCAAAAAATATTTGGAGTTCTGAAAACAGATGATTACGTAAGAAGCGGAAGAGTATTAGATCCGCGCACATGGCACCCAAGCCTCCCAGGAGCGCGGTGAGGAGCGGTGAGAGGGATTCGCCAATGTAGTAGAAGGTCACAGTCGCGATTGCCACGGTAAAGGTGGAAGAAAATAGGATGCCTGCAAAAAATGCGCCGACATACCCATAGGTGCCCAGCCGGTGGAGCAGGACCGCAAAGGCGTCTATCTGGGTAAGCGCGACCGCGGCGATGACGCCTGCCGCCGCAAAAAGCATATTGGGGTATTTGAGGCGCATTATTTCAATAGGTTCTCGTATCGGATTCTCAATGGTTTTATAGTAGCGTGGCAGCTTGTCTGCCACTGATTGGTCGGAGACAAGCTCCGACGCTACCGATTTGAGAAATGCCGAAAGTGTAATTCATTACCATTTCCTCTCTATGTTAAGGATATCATTTAAGAGGCGGTAAAGTAAGGTTACTCTTTTTTCTTGCTCCTTTCTTGGCTTCTCGCTCGCGGTGATGTCGGCGAGTATAGTCCCCAGTATTCTCTCTAGCAAGCTCGCCGCGATCAGGCGGCCGTACTTTTTAATTCCCAGCGTATCAGCGACAGGTCGCAATACGCGCATCCACTCATCCACTCCTTTTTTCCATTTTCCATACGGCAGCCGCCAGTCGGCGGACATAAACCAATCAGCCCAGATGATGAATCCAAACTCATACCCTTCGGGATACAAATGCGTGTGGGCGAAATCAGTAAGGTAATAAAGGTTTTGGTTATGTATTTTGTAGAGTTCATGCGGTTTGAAATGGCCGTGGCACCAGACCATCTTCCGCGTTTTGAATTCCTGCCGGATGCATTTGAGCGCTTGTGCGTATCTTGGCAGGAATGCGTTCGGATCAAGCATTGCCTTTCGCCGCGCGCTTTCTTGCGCGTGCGCAAGCTCGAACCAGCGGTGGATGCGATAGTGATGAAACTCATCGGCAGGCAGCCGCTCCGCAAGCGTTAAGGGGCGTGTAGGCTTAAGGGGGAAATGAGTCCTGTATTCCAGATACAGTGCGGCAAATTCTTTTTTATTAGCTACTGGCTGACTAAAGAAACGGCCTTTTTCGGGCAGCTTTTCCATGATGAGCCATCCTTTATGCGGCGAGAGTATTTTATAGCGATAGACTTTTGGCGCTACAAGCATTGTGCTCGTATTGATCCGGTTGAACGCGATTTGGTCACGCGGTTCGTAGGTGATGCGCGGGTCGTCGTAGAGTTTCAGCAGGGCGGGTTCTCCCCTAAGCGTGCCTTCGAAGATTATATTCCGGACGCGGTCTGGGGTATAGTACGCACCACGGTATATTTCGCGGCCAAGCGCAAAGCCTACTTCTCGGGCTATCCTTTCTGCTTTATTATGGAGAAGTGTGCGGGGTAGAGGATTATGTGCTGACATTGGCATAGTGAACATTATCGTTGCCATTAGTATAACATAACAAAAACACTCCTGTTATAGGAACCAGAGTGCAATTTTTATTAATAGTATTTAATTTTTCTCGCGTTTCTTCATGAGTTCCTTTTTCAGGCTGTCAGGTATCGGCTTGCACGCGCAGCGCTTCGCATGCGCAAGGCGCCATCTCAGCCGTTGTGCTTCCGTTGGTCCGCCCGCTGGCGGATTTGGCATCTTATGTTTCAAGCGCCAAGATTTACTAAGGGGCATACTATTGGCGTAGATTATTATGTAAGCTGTTCGTCAACGAGTTGTCGGATTTTGTCTTTATAATATTTGACGTAGTGATTGTCCAAGAGCGGCAAGTATTCGATTTGGAGTTCTTTGGGGAGATGGAAAAAGTCGGAGTGAATGGTTTTACGACAGCGCTTTGCTCCGCAATTGCACTGCCAGACGACGTCGCCGATGCCGTTGATGCAGTAGTCGCCCGTCACTTCTTCATCCTTCGCAATCGGGCGCAGGGCAAAGACGTAGCGGATACCGTGTATCGTTTTCACAAAGGTATTGGGGTCGCATGAATGGTTGATATGCCGTTCCGGCTCCTGCATATAAATCACCGTGCTGTCGGGGAACCAATCGCAGTGGGTGTCGGTTTCTCCCTTGTCCGTGCGCAATGGATTGTCGTCAGTCACGATGCGCGAATCATCGATGGCGAGCACGATCTCGCCTTTTGCGATTGTCTGCTTCGTAAACACTCCCTTGCCTTGGATTTTGGAATCAGCTACGTAGACTTTGGACATATGTATTAACGGGTAATGGAATTCAATTGTGTTTGCGCATTCCATAAAAGCGGTTTTGTTTTTTCTATCCATTCAAGCGCGAACGTTTCGCTTTTCCCCCGATAGAGCCACCACTGCCATTTTTCAAGAAGTTTTAAGAATATGCACGCCTGCAATGCCGATTCATTATAAGGGGATTCAGACTGGTAACCACGCGCCAATGCAGTGAGCGATCTTTGATCGCCCGTTGCGATCATCGCCCAGACACACGCAATTGCCAGATCGATGAGCGGGTGCGAGATTTTCGGATCAGGGTCAAAAAATGTAATTGTTTCAATGCCAAACGTGTTGTGTACCCCTGGATCGTCGTGGATGAGAGATGGCTGTGTTCCCGATCGCAAGTCATTCTCTACGAGTGTGATGGCAATTGAGATAAGGTGTTTCTCATTTGTGGTTAATAATTTTTCTGCAGTCAACAGCTCTTGCTTTTCAGGAGTAATCATTGACTCTATTTCTTCCCTGAACGTTGGGTGCTGCCCTTTGAAATTATCCACATCAACAACATCGCCAAAATCTATACCCTTTGCCCGGTGCATGAGAGCGAGCCCATTGCCCAATTTTTCATATACGGACAGTTGGTACTTCTTCGACTCACGCAGAATATCTTCGGTGGTTCCTGTAGGTATGTATTCAAGTATTGCGACACATGCATCGAAATCACTATTCGGTTTGATTAATTCCAGCACCTTGATCACCCTTGCTCCCACTTCGTGCCAGCGCTGTAAGAATGCAACTTCGATCAGTAGCTTTTGGGGATCAGAAATTGATTTAACGATATACGTTCCACTTTTGTCCCTTACCTTGCACACCACAGAGCCGACGTTTTGCCCAGTATAAAAGCATTCGACCACAAACGACTCTTTGTCCAAAAAACTATGTAATGGCAATTGTCCTATGATCTTAGGAAACGTTTTCCGGAATTTCTTCTCAAGAGGAGACATCCACTCGAGGGTTTCTGGGTTGTCAGCAAGCGTCGTGTGCATGTGGTTCAATTATTTATTTCGCGACTGATATCTTCGTGAGTATTTCATCAATACATTTCTCAAGCGGCCTGGTCGCGTCAATCACTGTGCCATGATCGAATTTCGCAGTTTGATTATACACCGCCCGGACCGCGTCTTCACCGTGTGGGGGGTTTCTTTTCGCGTCTCGTGCAATGCAGATCTCCACGGGCGCTTTCAAGGTGAAGACGTAGTGGGGGAAGACGAGGCGCTTGATTAAATCTTCAATCTGGGATTTCCAATAAAAATTGCCATCAAAAATGACGGGCATGCTGTCATCTAAAGCCTGCTTCGCTTGGGGAGCAATTATTTCATTCACTTTCAGGAAACTCTTTTGCGAGATATAACCGTCTTCGTGGTCATAGGTTAGGTTATGGGCTTCAAGTACGTTATCAACTTGAAAGCATTTAGCATTCAATTCCTTCGCAAGCGTTTCCGCCACAGTCGTCTTCCCACATCCCAACGGGCCTCGGATAATAATGAAGTAATTCATCAAGGTTTTTGTCTTATGCTCATGATCATATCCATTGTTATTTTATTGTCTTTATTGTTAAAGGTACCCAATATTTTAAATCCGTGCTTCTCGTAAAATTTAATCGCCCTTTGATTGTCTCGTAAGACTCCTCCCCATAGAATGATTCGCTCTTTCCCAAACTGACGGGCAATATGAATACAGATAGGAAATAAAGCAGACCCCATCCCTCGATTTTGTAGTCGGTCAGCAATACAAGGGCCAAATCTACAATCGGTGTGAGGGTCAAGTGTAATAGTATATTTTAAAAATCTTTGCGTATCGCCTTCCGGAATGTCAAAGCTATACTCAAACAGGGCGATTATTTTTTCATCGGATTCATCGGTAACAACGAATCGCAGTTTATCATAACGATTAATAGCATCGCACAGTTCTTTTGCGGTACGTATATCATAACTATCGAGTGTGTAAAATTCACGTGTTTGAGGGGATAGGTCTTCGAGAAATTGGGCAAGAAGTGTTGCGTCGTGTGGCTCAAGGGGGCGGAATATCACGTCTTCTCCGGTAGGGAGAGTAATTTCAAACGTGAGGAGGCTAGGTGATTTTGCTACTTCAGACAGTGTAAGCGGCATAACTGTTTCTTTCACAATTATGATTTGCTATCGATTTCCTTACTTTTTTCTCGCCAGGATGGTGAACATGCCGGGGAGGTAGAGTTCAGAATGTTCCCAGGTGCCGGGTTTTGGGGTGCCATTCTGATAGAGATCTGGCGGGGCTTCTTGGACGTATTCGATAATGAAGCCGCATTCGAGCAGGCCGTTGAAAGCATCTTCGAGCGTATGGCGGAATTCAATGACACCTTTGTCCCTTGCTCTCTTTTTCTCTTTCACGGAGTAAGGAATCGAGACGCGGTAGCCTGTACCGTCCCATGAAGTCTCATCAATAAATTGCGCAAGAGGGTTCATTGCATCGGCGCGATAGAGCCCCCCTTGCCGCAGTACGCGCGCGACTTCCGCGTATACTTTTTTCACATCAGGTATATATGCCATTGATGGCGCCTGATAGACAAGATCAAAAGAATTCTTTTTCAGCATCGAGAGGTCGCTCATATCTCCTTGATTAGTCGTAACATGGTAACCGTAATGTGCGGCTGCTTTTTTATCGCCCGCGAGTTGCCCTTCCGCAATATCCACTACGGTCACGCGCGCGCCAAGGATGCCGAACACCGCCGATTGTTGGCCTCCGCCTGACGCAAGACACAATACGTCTTTGTCTTTCACGTTTTCAAGCACGCAGGCAGGAAATATTTCATTTAAATGTTTTGGCGCACGCGCGAGTTTTCCTTGCGCGTATTTCTTCACAGCCGCAGGATCCAAATCCAACCACGGCACGGTAAATCCGCACTTTTCTTTTACCATCTTTTCCCACCATGCTTTATTCATGGAGACGATTGTTTTTTTTGTTCATACATTTGGTTCGTGATGTTCTATAATTATCTTGTCTTAAATTTTGGCATCTTGTGTTTCACGTGTCAGGATTTATTGAGGGGCATACGCCTAAGGATCTGAATGATACCCTCTACGTATGATATGTGTACCTA
This sequence comes from Patescibacteria group bacterium, assembly GCA_041645165.1. Taxonomy (NCBI): domain Bacteria; species Patescibacteria group bacterium. The sequence continues at coordinate 124,608 of JBAZQN010000002.1, forward strand.
AGGCGCCCTGCAAAAATAACTTCCCACTTTGATTAACTGCTTTGCCTGAAATAATGGCATAATGTATCAGAATGATCCTACAAGTTATTTTTTCTGGCGCCCTAAGGTGGTGTGCATTAGTCTAAAAGTTGGCTCTTGAGGCTTTTTGCGCACGTGACAAAATAGGCGTGAATGTTCCCTTCACTGAAGGGGATATGCATGCGAGGAAGGTCTTTGAGTTTGGGGAAACGGATTAGCTGTGCGCCGAGCTGCAGTGGATCGATGTGAAAATCGAATTTAACCCGCGCGTGCTTCACCAGTTCATCAAGCGAATACCCTTCCCGCGTCATAAGGAGGTAGAGGTCGATAAAATCTCGGGAGCGGGGATTTTGATATATCGTAAATATTTTATTTACGGCAATGTCGATTTTGGAATCGATGCGAATGCTTTTTACGGTCAGCGGTTTTTCGATGTGAGGAAATGGGAAATAGGTGAACTCGGTTTTTAATTGTGCGCCATCGGGAAACGTGAGGAAAAACAAATTCCGATTGAAACTTTGCTGTGAGGTGAATGAATCGAATCGGAGGACCTTCTTTATCGTATGCAACCAGGCGCTGACAGCGAGCGGATCAATCTCTTGAGTCGAGAAAAAATCCAAATCTTCACTCCACCGGTGAAAATAATAAAAACCGGCAAGCGCGGTACCGCCGGTAAGGATAAATCTGTCCGTCAATGCAGGCTGTTTCCCGAATTCATTCAGGAATTGTTTTTGGCGTTCAGTGAGGATGGCTGGTCCCATAACAGGAGTTCAAGGTACTCTTTCTTTGCCGGATCGAGCGTTAGTTGATGCCAGAGCTGTTTCAGAAGCGTTTCATTTATTTTTTCATCCTTTTGAGTTTGTACGCCAAAATTGATCCGCTGTTCGAGCGCCCATTTCTGGTACGCGCGCGGATTTTTTTTCCGAAATTCTTCTGTGTTTACCGACCAATGGTGCAGGTTCATATGCACTATTTTAACAAAAAGAAAGGTATTTGTACAGCGTTTCTAAGAGCAGGGATTTGGGTTCATCAGTATTATTTTGTCGCTACCGCTTCTATGAATGCGGATTTATAGTGGTGATAGACAGAGGAAGTTTTGCGGATGTTGAGTATCTTGAAGGAGGTAAGCATCTCGGCCATGTACGCTTTTGAGAAAAAATGGCGGACGTGGCCCAAGTAGTACATATCTGGTCCCGCTTTTTTTCCCTTTCCGCAGAGCGGGTCGTCTATGGATTTGCATTTTACAAAGAATAATCCCTTTGGTTTCAGGGCGCGGTGGATTTTTTGGAATATGCGGCGGGTGGTGCGGTTGTCAAAATAGTGGAGGCTAAGGTGAGCGTAAATGACGTCAAAGGAATTTTTCTTAAGTTTTACCGTGCGCATGTCGCCGGGGATGCAGTGTATGCGCGAATTGCGGGATTGAATGGCGCGGATGCCGCTTGAAGATCGGTCAATCGCGGTTACTGAGAGCCCCTTTCGCGAAAAATAGCGCGCATCGCGCCCGGCGCCGCAGCCGAGGTCGAGGATGGTTTTAAATTTTTTTGTTTGTATAAATTTATACGCGCGCACCGCGAAGCGATTCGGAGGCTCCATCGGGCGCGCGGCCCATTTATTTTTCCAGTATTCTGCGTTGTTCATATTTTTCTAAAGTATATTTTATTATTATTTCTGGATCGCCTTTTTCTTCCATCCGGCAATTACCGGCAGCACAAAGGTCAACACGTAATACAAATAGACGTCGAGCTTATAGTAGCCGTCGGCTGGTTTCAGTGCTTTGACGATAAAGAAATAGTCAAATACCACGGCAATCACCGTCCATACTATGGCCAACGTCACATAATACTGAAAATAATTTCCTTTTACTTTTTTAAATAATACCCAAAGCGTGATAATTATCCCGATCGGCATGATAACCCAGCCAATAAGAGAAGGCGGCACCATTGCGAAAAGAATCATGCCCAGCGCGTAGCCTATAAGCCAGAGCACAAAGCCCCACCCCAGCGCATCTTTAAGTAGTTGTTTGTTCATAAGTTTCTGCATTAAGTATTTGTGTAGATCGAATTTTAGGTATGTGGGTCATAAATTATATTTTCTTTTCCGAGGGCGATATCGAATATGGTAGGTTGAGTTGCGGTGGTTGGGTTTTTTTCAGATACTACCAGGAGCGCCCTCGATGAGTGAATCGAACCCCGTTCGCTACCTGGTTTCAAGTGGATTTTTGTCTTAGACATGACATCAATAATCTTTTCCGCCTCTATGGGCGTCATTCTATTTTCTCGAAGAGCAAGCCAAACTTTATCTCCATTTTTCTTTTTTAAACAAGCAACAAGTTGATCCGAGGGTAAAGCAATAGAATCCCAAATATTATCATGGATTTCTGCCTTAGAAATAAGTATCTTAAAAAGAAGTTTGTTTTCGAAGGTTGGTGGGGTAATCCATTCAATACGGGGGTCATCAACTTCTTTGGGATCACTAAAAGGTTCCTTAGCTGATGTAGATGGAACTAATATTGCGATACTTGGTGTCCAACCCTTTGTAAACTCTCCCGGTTTATTCCATCTTACTAAGACTCGATCGGATTCATTATCTTTCCTTTTAAGTTCTTCAACAAAAGCGATCCGCCATATCCCTGAACTATGAAGACTGACCTTAAAGACCTGAAGTGCGTTAGTTGCTCCTATTGAGTATTTCCAATTAGGTTGACAATTAGGTCTTCCGGTGAGATCATGGAAGCATACGATTAAATAACACCATGCTCGTATGTTACCATCATCCCATCGGGATCGAACGGCGCGGGAGCGCCGG